>JAFSID010000067.1 GCA_017439965.1 Clostridia bacterium
CTCCAATCAACCAATATGTCCGTTTCGGACATCTCGTCATCGGTAGGATTTTCCGATTACAATTACTTTGTGAAATCCTTCAAAAAATATTACGGCGTTTCTACAAAAGCAATAAGAAAGAACATTTAAATCAAGCTCTCAAAAAGAAAAGGACATCTTTCGATGTCCTTTTCTTTTTTATAGAGGATTGGTGAGTGTTTTACTATACGTTTCTTTCGCCGAGTACCTTCTCGAGAAAAGCGGTTGATACCGTTTGGTTCGGGTCGTTTTTTAAATCGTTGATAAGCTCACCGCCTGCAATGTAAAATTCATCGCAGGGCTTGGTCTTTATATCGTCAAGCACGCGCTGACAGCATTCGTAAAAAAGCTCCTCGTTAACGGGCTTAGGTTCTCCGACAAAATCAATGAAATTATGATAGCAGATACGGTTTACTGTCTCATTGCCGAGTGCAAGGCCTCTCAAATGCCAGTCTCTGCCGTAGATATTCGGCTGAACGTACTCGTCGTGGCTGTTAGTGAGGGCGTTATAAACCATACGGTTAAGCCCTTCGTTTATGCTTTTGATGGAGTTTGAATCGGTACCAAATAGTATTCTGGTGCTGTATTCTGTGAAAAAGTCATGCCAGTAGGAAGGGTTTTTGGAGAAGTTCACAAACATTTCTCCGCCCGGAGTCAGGTCAAAGCGAACGTTGGGATATTTGTCCATAATCCGAGTGGCTTCGTCGGGATCATCCGACAAAAACATAAAGTGAGCAAAGGTTATATTGAGCTTTGGAAACTTGTCGAGCATCTCAAGCACCTCTTTGTGCGCCTTGTCAAAGGATATGAAATCGGCGCCAACCATACCGTTATCCCAGAAAAATCTCGGATTGTTTACGTGCATATTTATTGGCGTGCCTCTTTCCTGAAGCAGCTCGAACATTTTCTCGAATTTTTTATCATTGGGACCGCATCCGACGTAACGTCTGAGGTCGGGGTCGTTCATTATTTTTATGCCGTCGCAACCGAGGTCGAGTAGCTTTTCCGCCTGAAGCTCATACGGAATCTGACAGTATCTGTCAGTAATATGAGGACCTCCAAAGGTTCGCACCTTCATTTTTTGGTATTTCATTTTCCAATAAAGTCCGCAAAGATTTTCTGCCGCTCCTCTGTAAGGGAGAGAGAGAAGACAGGCATCAGTTACGCCAATTGAGTGCATAAGCTCAAGCATTGCTTCTATTTTGTCAAATTGTAAAAATCTGTAATGTATATGACTGTCGGCGAATCTGTTCATATCGTCAATTCCTTTCCTTGTAATTCTAACATATTTTAAAAAACAAATCACATTACTCAACTACTTTAATCAAACCGATTCCTTGCATTGTGATTGTACCGATTTTATTCAAAAATGTCAAGCACTTTAACGCACAATTTATCTTGAAAAATGAAAAAAACGTATGCTACAATGAAATTGACAGGCGGCAAAAATTCGGGAGGACTTTTTATGAAAAGGCTTACACCGTGATTTGTGCGAGAGGTCGTATTCATATCCATTTAGGTCAAGTCCCTTTCGGTTATTATAGCAAACTGCCTGAGCGACACATTGTTGTACGGTTTTTTGTACACGTTTCGTGTTAGAATTAAACCAAAGTAATAATCGAGGTGAGAAAAATGCATTTGTCTTTTTGTTCTTCTAAATTTGAAAAAGCAGTACGCGAAAGCATAAACGTTTATGATAGAGCTCTTACAACCGAGGATGCTTTGTCGGTCGTTGAGCTTGATTTGACGAATTTGTATTTTAAAGAGGATGAGGAGGAAGATATTGAAACGCTTTCCTTTTTTACGAATCTTGAGAGTCTTTCTATAAATCTCGACTCAAGAATCTGCTTTAAGTCAATATGGGATTTGGGATGGACGTATTGGGGAAGAGATATTGACTTCGGTGTATTTGCAAATATGAAAAAATTGAAAAGGCTTTCTGTTTATGGCGGTGATGATTATGCTATACCGTTTAAAAACTTGGATGCTTTAATCCCAATTACAAGCCTTGAATATTTACAATTATATGATTTTGGTCCCGGTGACCTTTCTCCGTTAAGTAAAATGCCACAGCTTAAAGCATTGGCGCTATATAACAATAGGCGGTTGCTTAACGTCAGTGCCATAGGTGATATGACGTGGTTGAACGAGTTGGTGCTTGAGGAGCTGTATGTGGAGGATTTGGAGTTCTTGGACTATTTGCCCGACAGTGTTTCAATAAAAATCAGTTGCGTACAGTTAAGTGAGAACGCCGACGTAAAGGTTAAAAAGTGGAAGCGATTCAAAAAACGTAATATTAGTGAAATACGGAAGAGGTGGTGGGATTACATTGATTTATCGTCCTTGGACGATTAACCCGTTTTTAAGTCCTCCAATTTTCTCTTGAAAAATGAAAAAACGTATGCTACAATGAAATTGACAGGTAATAAAACTTGGGAGGAGCTTCTATGAAAAGGCTTACAGATACGTTCTGCAAGGCGGTGCTGGGTATTACCGTTATGAGCTTTACTGCGTTGTTCGGATTCTGCGGATGCGCGAGAGGAAGCAAAAGAAACGTTAACACGGTTGAGGAAATGACCCTTACTCAACGCGGAATGAGAGGCGGTACCGTTTACAAAATCGAGAATAAGGACGGACGGGTCGAGCTTCGGCGCTACCGAGAGATATATTCGGGCGAGGAAACGGCTCTTGAGCCTGAAGGCTCTGCCGTTTGTGAGGCTGAGGCGTTCGTTGAGCTTATGAATAGCTGTGGCGTTATGCAATGGAACGGCTTTCACGGAAAGCACCCGAAAAACGTAAGCGACGGAATTACGTTCAGCCTGACGGCAACGGTTAACGGTGGCGAGAGCATTACCGCAGACGGCTCCGCAAGATATCCAAAAGGATATCTTGACTTTGTGCGGGCACTTGGAGGTATGCTGGCAAGCGGAGAGAATAACTGATTAAAAAGGCAAGAGAAATACTTCGTAACGAAGCTGTTTCTCTTGCCTTTTCATTTTGTAATATTGCGCTTTACTCCTCGTCACGCTTCATAATAGTGGCGTAGAGTAAAAGCTGTTTTAAGGAATTAACGCCGAGCTTTGAGTAAATATTGCGGTTGTGAAAGCGTACGGTGGTTTCCTTGACGCTTAAAAGCTCGACCACCTCCTTGACGCTCTTTCCGTCAACGTAGCAGTCGAAAACGGTTTTCTCCATAGGAGTGAGGGTCTTGACTCCCGCGATAAATTGCTGATAAGCCTCGGGGTCAACCTCGGTCTTTCGGGAATAGGCAAGACGCGCAAGCTCACGGCGTGCCTCGTCGTTTTCGTTGCTCGTCTGCTCGATGGTGGCTTGAAGCTCTTTTTTCTCAAGCTCAAACGCCTCCTCCTGCTCGGCTAAAAGGCGTATCATACCGTCAATCTCGGCAATACCCGACGGAGTATATTCTCCCTTTTCGGTCTTGAAACGGGATATGCTTTTAACGATTGGCGTGATGTACTTTTTGCTGAGCCAGAGGCTTGTGCAAATGGCTATCGCCAGAATAACGATAAAGGATGCGATGATATTCGTTTGCCCCTCTCGGACGGCGCTTACGTATTTGAATTTGGGAAGCATCATTGCAACGGTGATGGGATTTTCGTCAATCACAAGCTCTCGTTCCTTGCCGATAAGGGTATAATTACCGCATTGATATTCGTTGAAGGCTTTATGCCGTTCAACCGTAATTATATCACTCGTGGGAGGTATAAAGCCCGAGCGGTTTGAAAGAAGCTGTCCCGTGTATCCGTTTTTTGCCTTATCCAGCAGAGCGTAAATTGCGTGGGCGCTTTCGGTATCGGTGGGGCTGTAAGAAAGCTGCATATACAAATCACTCAGCTCAAAGCCGCATACACCTATTATCTGCCCGTCGAGATATATCGGTGAATAAATATATCTTGCTCTTTCCCAGGTATCGGGTATATTTACGACGACGCTGAGGGCATAGCTTTTTTCGGAAAACACCTCCGTTTTGTCAAAGGCGTCGGTCAGCATTTCATTCTGCCAGGTGGAATAAAGGTTGATGCCGTTGTCCCTTGCAACCTCTGAGGCTCCTCGGAATAGGGAAACCTTCGTGTTTACCGTGTTGTCGGAACAGAGGTTGGCAAATTTGATATAGACACCGTTGCTGTGACCTGCGGAAAGCGTATCGTTTACGGTGGTGTTCAGAACGTAAAACGCTCCGCTGCAGGAGGCAACGCGCACGCTTGTGTATACGGTTGAATAGGCTTGCTTTTGCAATTCAGTCAAGGCTTCAACGTTGTTCTTCAATTCGTCAAAGGAGATTCCGTTGCCGTCGAGATAATTATCAATAAGGGTCTGAAGCTCTCCCGAAAAGGAGAGGGAACAAGCCGCCAGCTTTTCAACGTCGTGCTCAATCTGTACCGCGTAGCTGTCAAGCTGGCTGTTGATATAATTCTCAATACGGCTTTTCGTGGGATTCATAACACCGAATAGGCTGAGAAGCAAAAGCAGAAGCGTGATGCAGGTAACGGTAGCGGATATAACGTATATCAAAAATCGTTTTCTTAAGGTTGAGCTACCTGCCTTGATGCCCTTGTAAAGCTGTTTAAATCCAAGCCTCATAGTATATTACCTTAATCGTAAAGAGCTTGAAGCTCTTCAAGAGAGTCGGTGATAAGCTCGTTCAGTACGGCTTCCGTATTCTCGCCCAGAGACACACGGTCAAGATATTCTGCGTGTGCCTTGTTCAAAACGGATTTTACGTTCTTTTCAAAGGCAGATTGAGTGTCGGAGGCTCCCTCAAATAAAGGAATATCGCAATAGGTGTATTCGTCGGACATACCGTTTACGGTGCTGTACAGCAGACGGTATTTTTCGTTTTCAATGCCGTCGGTGATTTCGGGAAGACCGTCAAACGCTTCGCGCTTTACGGGAAGGTAGCCCGCACTTGTAACGAAGTCTAAATTGTTGTTTGCTTCGGTTATCCATTTTGCGAAAACCGATGCCGCCTCATTCTTTCGCTCGTCCTCGTTTTTGAGAGCAAACAGACCGCCTCCGCGGTGTACCGTAACGGCTTTGCCGTTTTCAAAAATCGGATAGGGAAGGATAGAGGTTTCTATATCCTCGGTGGTGCTGTCGGGATAGGTAACGTAATCTCTGAGGTAAAGAATACCTGCGGTTGAGCCTACGTTGCTTATGACCTCACCCGTCTTCCAACGGTCAGAGGCGTAGCCGTTTCCGAGACACAAGCCTCCGTAAATACCCGCGCTTGCCATAGGCTGCCATACCTTCTTAAAGGAGTCAGCGTCAAGGTTAAGCCTGCCGTTTTCAATAAGGTGCTCGCCGTTAGCCTCCATACCTGTCAAAAAGTAGTGGTAAAGGTCGTTTATCTGGAACATATCACGTCCGTTTGACCAGGTGTAAAAGCTCTTACAGGCAGAGAAAAGCCCCTCAAAGCTTGTGAGAGCGTTGGTATCAAGCTCGTTTTCGACTGCAAATCTGTCGAACAGGGTTTGGTTGAGAAATAAAAGCTCGGTGGATTTTGCAATAGGCATCATCAAAAGCTTTTCCTCAAAATAGCCCTCCTCGATAAACTCGTCAACAAACTCGGAAAGCTCGGCTTCTGTGAAGTACTTGCTCCAATCAAGCAAATTTTCGTGGCCTATGATTTCCGCAACTCTCGGATACGCTGTGAATAAATCGGGGAGAGAGGGAGCGCCCGGAGTGTTCTTTGCCGCAGTGGTAAGAGCCTCGTCGATTTCCGACGAGCTGCTGACCGAAACGACGTTTACGACGATTCCCTTTTCACGTCCGACGGTGCGGTTAAATTCGTTGATGCTGTCGTTTAGCGGTGATTCGGTCTGACTTCCGTAAACGTGCCACATCGTGAGCGTTACGGGGTCATTCGGTGTAAGACCCGACTCGTCGGCACAGCCGACAAGACACGACAGGAGAATCAAGCCTGCCAGAACTAAAACGGATATTTTTTTCATAAAATCCTCCTTGTGACATTTTGCCGTTTTTTTTGATATTGAAGTCTGTCAAGTATGCCTTGAGAGATGGATTTTTTAAATCCGACCTATCAATTTGAGGCAATTTGACGGGGACAAAATGACGCAAAATATGTATTATATAATCGCAGTAGTATAAGGAGGGTATAGCTATCCTGCCACAGTAATGGGATTTTTAATAGGGGGTACTCCTTTATACAGTAATTTATTACTGTATAAAACGTCTGCCAACGCGCCAACGGTACAGACGTCGCCCCTTAAAATCCGCATATAAATATTATAGCATACGTATTTGATTCAGTCAACACTTCTCAAAGACGTTGATTTTGAAAATCAAATATGCGGGCTTAAAAGAATCGGAGGCTTTTATGAAGAGAGTATTATCGGCAGTTTTATGCATTGTGATGACTCTGTGCGTTGCATCCGTAGTATATGCAAACGGGCAGAGCTTTACCGACGTTACGCCTGATAAGTGGTATTACAATGACGTTATGAGGGCTGTGGAGCTTGGTATCATAAACGGCAAGACTACGACCACCTACGCTCCCGACGATAATCTTACCTATGCCGAGACCATCAAGCTTGCGGCTTGTATGTATCAGCTTCACAAGGAGGGCGTAGTTCTCCTTACTTCAGGCGGTGACCCGTGGTATCAGACCTACGTTAATTACTGTACGTCCGTGGGAATCATACTCACCGACGAATATCCCTTTAACGAAAAAATAACGAGAACCGAGTATATGGCTATTTTTGCCAAAGCGCTTCCAGATGATGCGCTTGCGCCTATCAATTACATATCCTTTGACTCCATCCCCGACGTTCCCGAGACGGAGGAGTTTGCTCATATTTATAAGCTTTACCGCGCAGGTATTCTTGCAGGCTCGGATGCCGACCATAATTGCAAGCCGTTTGACACCATCAAAAGAAGTGAGGTTGCGGCAATCATTACCCGAATGATGAACGAGGATGCAAGAATCAAGTTCAATATCGGCGAGCCTGCCGAGGAGCTTGAAATACCCGAGAATGCCGAGGCCGCTCCCGAGGTGGATGAAAACGAGACTGCGGATGAAAAGGTCGAGACCGCCGAGATGTACGATAAGCTTGTAATCGCAGAGCAGCCCCGTCGTATTACGGGCGCAAGCGAGGACGAAATGCTTCAGTACACCGTAAGGGTCGAGGGCGGAAAGGCTCCGTATACTTATTCCTGGAAGACCCGCTCACGCTATGATAACGGCGTTGAGATTGAGGAGAGTGACTATATCGTAGGCGTTAAGAAGGCTACCCTTTCGGTGCTGTTCAACGTGAATAATATGATCTCCGATTCGACCTTCTACTGCGAGGTGACCGATTCGCTCGGACAGACAGTAAGAACCGATAGCCTCACTCTTCCCGAGCCTGCGCTTATAATGTCGGGCTTTGACGTTGTTGAGGTTAACGAAATAGGAAGAGTATTTACGGGCAGGGTTATGACGGGCGTGCTGAGAAAGGGCGATTTCCTTCTCGTGTGCATACCCGAGAAGAACATTTTCGGCGGCGGTGTCGTTGAAAGGCTTGAGATGTTCAAGAAAGAGCTTGACGAGGCGACCGTAGGCAATCACGTTGGTATTGTCTTTAAGGATTTCCGCGATGATATAAATCCCGATTGTTTGAATAACGCTTATAGTAAATCGTTTGTTGAGACCGTTCGTGGAAAGGGCACCTTCGGTGTCAAGCTTCCCGTTCAGGCAAGTATAATCAACGTTACCGATGCTGACGCAGGTCAAAGAGCCTATATGGAGGTTGACGCTGTGGGCGGAAAGGCTCCGTACACCTACGTTTGGCAGGTAAGAGAAGCAGTTCTCGAGTCCGAGTTCCGTGACATCAGCGAGTTCTGGGGCTCTGCAGAGGGCTATGATACCGCTAAGCTGAGCTTTATTACAGCCAATATTACCTATGAAGCCGACCAGAGATTCCGCTGTGTCGTAACCGATGCCGACGGAAGCGTTTGTATAACCCCGGAGGTTTACGTTACGCCGAAGAGCAAAACGTACGTAATTTTCCCAAAGACCAGCTTATATGCAAATCCGCAGGACGAGGTTGAGCTTGAGGTTGAATTGCGTGCGCCGTCAGACGTCGAGCCTGAATATCACTGGATGGTGAAAACGGACAACCACAAGGAATACGTAACCATTGACCCCGTTGATACCTGGGCAAGCGGTGCGAACACCTCCAAGCTTACGATACTGGTTGAAAAGGCGGATTTTGAAGCGCACGCAAAATACAGGTGCTTTATCTCGTGTCCCGGCAAATACGAATTTTACACCGCCGTATATAACGTATATCCTAAGAATATCGTAATCACGGGTCATCCCGAGAATACAGTCGGACAGCACGGTGACAAGGTACAGTTCAAGGTAGTAGCCGAGGGCGGCACGGCACCTTACACTTATCAGTGGCTTATTAAGCTTCCCGAGAACGAGATTCCCTTGAAGATAACCGACGCTTATCCTTGGTCAGAGGGGCATTTTACCGATACTCTTACGGTAGCGGTTGACGAAGGGAAGCTTGATTCGGACATCACCTTCAGTTGTATCGTAACGGACGCTAACGGAGTAAGCAGAACCTCAAGGGAGGCTTACGTCATTGTTTCATCAGACGCTAACGTAACCCTTGACGAAAATCCTTCGAAGCCCGATATGATAGTGATTATTGATTGAGGAGGCAGATATGGAATACGCAGGTAAATGGAGATTTCACTCGGTCGGACAGATAGACGATAACGGAGCCTTGGTATATATGAATGCCGAGGAGCATCTTGCTTCACCTATGCCGTATATTGATGAAACGGACGAGGAGGCGGTTGCCGACGAAATCAAGGGCAGAAGGCAGACCGTTGGCTCATACGTTGAGGTGTGTGATAACGGCGAAATGTATTTGCTCGTTCCCATTCCCGAGGGGGTAAGTCAGGAGGAGCTTGACGAGGCGGTTGCTTCGGGAGAGGTGGACCTTCGCGACGGAATGCTCTGTCAGGGACCTCTTGCGTGGCAGGAGCGCGACGGCAAGCTTTGGTACGATACGGGTATCGAGGGCGAGGTGTTTGGTGAGAAGGCTGACACCTGGACCTGCGGTATTGATGAAAACGGATTTTTAACCTTTATGACGGTAAGATATGCTAAGGAGGATTAGTATGGGCTTGTTTGATTCTTTAAAAAGTATGGTAAAGGCATCGGCAAAAAAAGAAATTGCCAAGGTGGTTGGCGACACGGTCAGCTCTGTCGGTAAGGGCAAAAACCGTTCCGAAGGCTTTACCTTCCACGCGCTTCCCGAAAACGTAGCGGAGCTTCAGGCACTTCCCGAGGCATCACTTGACACTCCCTTTAAGACAGCTGCACTTACTCTTCTCGCACTTTGCAGATACAAGGACAGCCCCGATGACGCAATAGCAATGCTTGACTTCCTCAAGGGACCCGAGCAGGTAAGCCCTTATGAAAAGCAATTTTACAAGGAAAGACTTTACGAAAAGGAATATATTCCCTTTTCTTATTTCAACGGAGCAACCTCTCAGAATGGATACACACCGAGTCAGCCTATGACGGTTGAAATATACGAAAATCCTTATTCCTTCGACAACGAGCATTGGGCAACCCTTTGGGTAAAGAGCGCAGGTGCTGACAATATGAGGTCAATCAAATTCCGACAGAAGCCTTCAACGGGCGAGTGGTTCTTGAACGACGTTCAGTGTCTGTCCGAGATAAGACTTCCCGCAGATAAGGACCCGTGGGCATAACCGTGAGTATTGTAGGAAAATGGGTATCCGTTGACCTTCCGATTTTTTCGTATAATTTTCTTGAAAACGGTGTCGGATTTTATTCTATGAGCGGTGCTGAAAAGCATTTTACCTACACCGACAACGGAGATTCCGTTACAGTTCATTATACGAACGATTTGTTACCCTCGACCTTTGGCTACGTCATTGACGGCGATTTGCTTTTGATTGAGGATAGCTTTGGAAACCGTGTAAAGTATAAAAGGCATTGCTGATTTTAACGCAAAAACGAGTCTTCAAATCGAAGACTCGTTTTTGTGTTAAATATTTGCGGCAATGCACGCAAGTCTTAATGCGGCTTCTGCAATTGATTTGGTAACGACGTATTCGTCTACGGAATGCACTTTGCCACCGTATACTCCTATACTGTCTATGCAAGGGATGTCGGCAATGGTGATATAAGCCGCATCCGAGCCTCCCAGACCGTGCCTGTAATTAAGCGTGGGCAGACCGCAGGCTTCGTAGATTTCATTTATTCTGTCAAAGAGGTCGAAATTTCTTTTGCTGACGGGCATACACGGACGGTCGCTTATCTGTACCGCATCGCAGGTTACGTCCTTTGTGTAAACGGCTTCCGCAATCTCCTTGACATTCCTCTTTATTTCGTCAAGCTGCTCTATTGTTGCGTAGCGGAAATCTGCGGTAAATTTGCATTCCTCCGCAACCGTATTGGCAACTGAGCCTCCCGAAATCACACCGCAATTGCAGGTGATACCGTGCTCATCCTTGAATTTTTCAAGCTCAATTATTTTATGAGCCGCCTCAAGAATAGCACTTGCGCCTTCCTTGGAGCATTTTGCGGAATGTCCTGCAACACCGTGAAGAGTGAATTCGAAGCGGGCAATACCCTTTCTGGAAAGGGTTACGGTGTTGTTCGCTGAAATCTCCTCTGTGTTGAGAAACGCTATCGCACCACGTGACTTTTCCACCATGAATTCAACGGTTTTCTTGCCGCTTGTACGGCTTCCCGTTTCCTCGTCGGTTTGTATGATAAGCTTTACGGGGCGTGATTTGAATCCGCAGACCTCAAGTGCATCCATCGCAAGAAGGGATGATATTACACCACCCTTGCAGTCAGCCACACCGGGACCGTACATCTTGTCGCCGTCAACTGTTACCGCAGGAGAGGGAAACAGACCGAGCGGATGTACCGTGTCAATGTGTCCCGAAAATACAATAGGCTCAAGAGAGGCATCCTTGTTCATTGTAATACAGATAGGATTACCTGCATTCTCAAGCTCAAGCACCTCGATGTCCCATCCCTTTTCCTTGGCAAAGCTGATAATATATTCTCCTACCTTGTCAATTCCTTCTTTATGATAAGTAGGACTTTCGATGTTGCAAATATCCCGGAGCATATTGAGATATTTTGCCGATAGTCCGTTTATTGTTTTCGTCAACATATAATCGCCTCCAATGGTAAGATTATACAACCAAATTACAGAAAAATCAATAGGAGGAGCCGTAACTCCTCCTATTGTTATTAAAGATATTTATTCACTTCAGCCTCAAGGAAGGTGAGGTCTGCATCCCAGTATTCCGTTTTTGCGAGAATATCGTGAACGGATGCCGTCTTCATAAACTTGACGATTTCCTCATCATCGTTGGTCATATCGGTACGGTAGAAGGCTATAAGCTTTGCAAATGCGAAAATGAGTGTTTCGGGCATTTTGTCAAAGCGCTTGATATACTCAAGTATTGAAGGAAGCACTCGTACCTTGAACTTACTTACCGAGTTGAGCGCAATGGATGAGAGATAGTGCTTGATATAAGGATTTGCAAAACGGATAAGCACGTTGTCGGCATATTCTACAAGCTCCTCGCGGGGAAGGTCAAGAGTGGGAATAATCTCGTCAAATACGCATTTTCTGATGTGAGCGTTCATTTTCTCGTCGTCGATGCAGGACTTTACGGTGTCAAAGCCCTCGAGTAATGCATAGGGAACGAGAGAGGTATGAGCACCGTTAAGGATGCGTACCTTACGGGTGCGGTACATTGCAAGATTGTCAGTGAGGATTACGTTGAGACCGCACTTGTCAAACGGGATTTCATTGAAAAGACCGTTATAGCCCTCAATAACCCAAAGATGAAAATACTCTGAGGTATTTATCATATTGTCCTCGTAGCCGAGGTCGATCTTTTCTTCCTTGGGATAGCCCGTGTTGATTCTGTCAACCAGTGTGTTGCAGAAAATATTGTCCTTTTCGATCCAAGCCTTGAAGCCGTCCCCGAGTGACCAGAGGTCAGCGTAGGAGAGAATACATTTTTTGAGATTTTCACCGTTCTTGTCGATAAGCTCGCAGGGGATGAAAACGAAGCCGTTAAGACCGAGGTCGAATCTCTTCTTGAGAAGCTGAGTGAGCTTTGCGGGGAAGGAGCTTGCAGGCTTATCGGTCTGCTTGTCGTTTGCGTCGAAGGTGATTCCCGCTTCGGTCGTGTTGGAAATGATGAAACGGAAATCGGGGTTTTCTGCAAGCGCCATATATGCGTTGAAATCGTCGTAGGGCTTAACGCAACGGGAGATGACGTCTATCTTTTTGGTTTCTACTCCCTCAACTCCTCGACAGATGTGAGTATACTCACAGCCCTGAGCGGTAAGCATATCGCACATTCCGTTTTTGATGGGCTGAACGACGACTACCTTGCCGTCAAAATCGGTCTGCTCGTTAACCTTCTGTAACATCCAATCGGCAAAGCCTCTGAGAAATCCGCCTTCACCGAACTGTATAATTCTTTCTTTCATAAGTACCTCCAAGGTAATGTAGTAATACTATTATAAATCAAATAATTCAAGATTTCCTTGTGATTTTTGATGTGTTTGACCCGTTTTATTAAAAATATTGCTCTATTGACCGAGTAAGCAGATAATTTTTGATATTTGCGCTCTTGTCAGAGTGGCGTTTGGCTCGAATGTGGTGGCACTCGTTCCACCGATTATACCCTTTTTGTAAAGTGCCAACACCGAGGCGTTGGAGGTGTCCTTGAAGGGATTTACGTCGGGCTGGTCGGAAATGCCCTTGAGCCTTGCCGCAGCTTCGCAAAACTCAAGACGGGTGATTTTTGTATCGGGTGATACTCCGTCCTTGACTATACCGAGCGTCTTGGCGTAGGACATATATCCCGATGCCCAGTGGCTGTCGGTAGGAGCCTTTTCACCGTGTCCGCTTGAAACGAGGAGCATCTTCATTGCCTGACCCCAAGTAAGCGTTGCATCGGGTTCAAAGGTCGTGCGACTTGTTCCGCCTACCGTTTTGCTGTCGTAAAGTGTCTTTACAAAGGTGAATGCCCAATGCTTTTGGGATATATCGTTGAACGGAAGGGAGTTGAATTCGATTGCAGCACTCTTTAAGCCGTCGTTTCTTGGGGAGATTATAATCTTATTCCATTCAGCGTCTGTGCCCTCGTAGTATACGTTTTTGAGCTGGGTAGAAGGAAATGCGCCGAGGTTGATTCTTTTAACCTCTCGCGGAATAAACACCTTATTAATAGATGTGCCCTCAAACGCTGCGGAAATCGAATCGGTTTTGGGAAGCGTGATGCTTGTGATTTTCGTGTATGCGAAGGCTTTTTCTCCGATGCTTACACGGTCGCAATCAAAGGATACGGCTTCAAGGGACGTACAATTTGAAAACGCGTTAGCCTCGACGGTGCTGACGTTTTTCGGTATAGTGATGCTCTTAAGCCCCGACTTGTAAAATGCAGAGTCTCCGATAGACGTAAT
Source organism: Clostridia bacterium (assembly GCA_017439965.1). Lineage (GTDB taxonomy): Bacteria > Bacillota > Clostridia > Oscillospirales > SIG627 > RGIG6353. The sequence goes on from JAFSID010000067.1 coordinate 13,535, forward strand.
CGAATCGGGAAGCTTGATTGAAGTAAGCGAGGTGCAGGTGCTGAAGCAGGCGTTCGGTATATTGGTGAGGGATGAGGGGAGTGATACCGAGCTGAGACTCGTACAATTATAAAAAGCCGAGCTGTTTATTGCGGTAACGCCGTTGGGGATTTTTATCTCGGCGAGGCTTTGGACGTTTGCAAAGGCTACAGAATCTATAACCTTTGTGTTGGTCGGCACCGTATAGCTTTTATCGGGCTTAGCCGCGGGATAGCATACGAGCACGTCACCGTTGAATAATACGCCGTCAATCACCGAAAGACTTCCGCCGTCAGCTACCGTTATGCTTTCGAGCGCGGTATATTTATAAATGGTATAGTATACCGTTTCAACGGTAGTCGGAAGATGAACGTTTTTGAGACTGCGTTCCATTCCCGCTATTACGGGTACGTTCGTTATTCCCTCGGAAAGCACCAGCGTATGTATATCAAGTGTGCTGGGAAAGTCTTCGATATTATAAACGGAAAAGTTAACGTTGCCCTCACCCGTCAGCGTAAGCACGCCGTTGTCATAGCTCCAGTTGACCTCATCGGCATAAGCGGAGAAGGACAAAACGGATAAAGTGACGATTAATAATAAAATAAGCCTTTTCATTTCGATGACCTCATAAATTGATTTGAAAATATTATACACCCTTTTATTGTTAATTTCAACAAAAACTTTCATCCGCATTTCCATATTTTGTGCTATATAATAAATGTAAATACAAGATAGGAAAAAGCACATAAAAAATGAAAAAAAGGCTTGACAAAGGAATAAAATGGTGATAATATATGTACACTCACAAGGAAATAAACGGTTTTGAAAAATATTTTGAAAAATTTTCAAAAAGGTATTGACAAATCGGAAAACTTGTGATATCATAGACAAGCTGTCAACGAGACAGTGAATTGGACATTGAAAATTAAACAACGAGACAAATGTACAAAGTGTGAGAGGTAAAACTCGAAGCAAGTAAAGGTCTCGAAAATTCCTAAAAGAAATACAAACCAGAAACAAGTAAGAGAGCAAATCGAACTTGAATAAGGTATGAAGCAGGGAAACCTGCTTGATATACAATTATTCGAGAGTTTGATCCTGGCTCAGGATGTACGC
>JAFSID010000068.1 GCA_017439965.1 Clostridia bacterium
ACCTGAGAACGAAGTCCCTTACCGAGATCCTCAAGAGAAGCGCCGATGGGAAGTCCGTTTTCAGAGAAAGCGGTCTGGCTACGGCCGTAAGCGAGCTGCTTGAATATCTCTCTCATTGCAACGTTGATAGCGTCGCAAACGAGGTCGGTGTTGAGAGCTTCGAGAAGGGTCTTGCCCTGAAGAATCTCAGCAGCCATAGCAGCGGAGTGGGTCATACCCGAGCATCCGAGAGTCTCAACGAGAGCCTCTTCGATGATACCGTCCTTAACGTTGAGGGTGAGCTTACAGCAGCCCTGCTGAGGAGCACACCAGCCGATACCGTGGGAAAGTCCTGAAATGTCCTTGATCTCATACGCCTTTACCCATCTGCCCTCTTCGGGAATGGGAGCGGGACCGTGATGAGGACCCTTAGCGATGGGACACATATTTTCCACTTCATGTGAATAAAAAATGTGATCTGTCATTTTTATATCTCCTTTAAATTTATTACTTGATTATTTCGCCGTATACTTCACCGAAAGCGCAAGCTGCGTTGGATTCGTCGGTGTCGATGTGCATTGCGGGTGCAAACTTGGGGCTTACACGAACAACGACGTCGTCAAAAATGAGTGAACGGCCGTTGGATGCAACCTTAACCTTAACTATCTCCTTATCTGCGATGCCTGCAGCCTCTGCATACTCGGGAGTAGCGTGGATGTGACGCTTAGCGGCGATAACACCCTCTGCAAGCTCAACCTCACCTGCAGGGCCGATAAGCTTACAGCCTGCACTGCCTGCAAGGTCACCCGACTCACGAACGGGAGCAACAACTCCGAGTGAACGAGCGTCGGTAAGGGATACCTCAACCTGAGACTGAGGTCTTGCGGGACCGAGAATGATAACGTTCTTGATAGCGCCCTTGGGGCCTTCAACGGTTACTCTCTCCTCGCAAGCAAACTGACCCGGCTGAGAAAGGTCCTTCTTATGAGTAAGGGTAGCACCCTTGCCGAAAAGAATTTCAATGTGCTCAGCGGTAAGATGTACGTGTCTTGCGGAGGTTTCAACTAAAATCTTATTTTCCATTTCATTTCCTCTTTCCTATGTATTTTACATTTACCAAGATATTATACATTATTTTCCTCAATTTGTAAATATCGAATTGACAAAAAATTGACGATTTTCAAAAACTTTTACTCATTTTCACAAAATAAAAGGCTTCTTTTATGGGAATACTGTTAAAAGATTTACCAAGGAGGGTGACGGTATGTACAATAAGGTTGAGATATGCGGTGTCAATACCGCTAAATTAAAGACGCTTACGGCAGACGAAAAGCAGGAGCTTCTGAAAAGGGCAAGGTCGGGAGACAGTCTTGCCCGTGAGGAGCTTATCCTCGGAAATCTGCGTCTGGTTTTAAGCGTTATACAGAAATTCAATTCAAGAGGTGAAAATCCCGACGACCTTTTTCAAGTGGGATGCGTCGGGCTTATCAAGGCGGTTGACAATTTCGACGTTACTCAAAACGTGCTTTTTTCAACCTACGCCGTGCCAATGAACGTACAATGTAGAAAAAGGATGAGACGGATGCTCATCCTTTTTTCAATCTTATTACTTAGCGTATTTCTCAATATCGGCAACCATATAAAGCGAGCCGTAGGCAAGCACGACTCCCGTCTCCCCTGCCTTAACCTTGGCAAGCTCAACGCCCTCGGAAATCGTTTCACAAGCGGTAACGGACTTGCCGAAGCGCTCAAGATACTTTTTTAGCTCGTCCGAGCCAAGCGCTCTCGGATTGGGAGGCGTGACCGTCACAAATTCAGACGCAAATTTCGACATTTCCGAATACATACTTTCAAAATCCTTATCGGCAAGGACTCCCGTCAGAATAACGAGTGAGCGGCCGCCAAGATATTCACGCACGTTTTCGACGAGCGCCTCGATGCATTGAGGATTGTGACCTCCGTCAACGATAAAGAGAGGCTTGTGATTTACCACCTCGAAGCGTCCCTGCCACACGACAGTTTCAATTCCGCGTCTTATATTCTCCTCGGAAATTTTCCAGCCACGGCTGACGAGTCCTGCCATTAGCTCAAGCACGACGGCGGTATTTTTAAGCTGATGCGCACCAAGAAGTGACATTTTAAGATTTTTATAATTCTTATAGTCCATCACCTGACCGTCGAGGTCTGCGAAAACGGGCTTGATTGCATCAAAATCAGCCTTCACAAGCTCTGCGTTGACCTCAAGGCAACGAGCCTCGATAACCGCTTCAACGCTCAGTGTGTTTCGGTAAATTACGGCAAGGGTGTTATCCTTTATTATTTTCGACTTGGTTTCGGCTATCTTCTCAACCGTATCACCAAGCACCTCGGTATGATCGAGACCGATATTCACAATTACCGCGGCAACGGGTGACTCTATCACGTTGGTTGAGTCAAGCTCACCGCCCATACCTACCTCAAGGCAAACGATATCACAGCAACGCCTCTTGAAAAACTCAAAGGCAATGCAGGTAACAAGCTCAAACTCGGTGGGCTTATCCTCCATAGACTCTGCAAGAGGCTTAACAAATTCAACTATCTCAACAAGTTCACCGTCGGGAATATTCTCTCCGTCAACCTTCATTCTCTCGTTAAAGGAGAAGATATAGGGGGACGTATAAAGTCCCGTCGTATAGCCCGCATCCATAAGGATATTAGCGCTCATCGAGGCTGTTGAGCCCTTACCATTAGTGCCTGCGATATGGATGAATTTAAGCTTCTTCTCGGGATTTCCCATAAGTCTGAGAAGCTCCTCAGTGCGTTCAAGACCCGGTCGGCTTCCCTTCCAGGATACCGAATGTATATATTCAAGTGCTTCGACGTAAGTCAAAATTACCTCCCCAAGCCCTTGAAGGCTTCAACCGTTTTTTTGAAATTGGGATTCTTGTGTAAAATGCAGATAAGAAGCGTTTCAAGGCTTGCGATAACAAAATAGAGCGGTATTCTCCACAGCACGAGCATACCGTAAAAGGTATAAAGACCGATGGATTTTATTATCACCGAGCCGACAAGATGCGCGGAAAGTGAGGTTATAACTATTCTTTTTACCCCGTCCCTTTTCACGATATAATTCGACACGATACCCGATACCACGCCTACCGCCATAGCACCGAAGGTAACGATAAGGTTAGGCGGATAGACCTGAGATGACAAAAGATAGCTTATAATATCTCCCACCGCTCCGACGATTCCGCCGACGACGGGACCGAGCAAAATGCCCGACAGAATTATGGGCAGATTTTCAAAGGTCACTCGGAAAAGTCCGAGTCCGAAATTCATAAAGGTTTTACAAAAGATGCCGATTATAACGTTCATTGCAACGAACATTGCGGCACAGGTCAGGGCTTTCAGACGGATTCTTGCTTTAGACATAAAAATACCTCCTTATATAATGCTACATAAGGAGGTAGTAAAGCCTTACGATATGCAGCAGCGGGATGCGAATTTACTACCGCAGGGGCTTACCCCGTTTCGTCCTGACGGCAACTCCCCGTCCGCCAAGCACTGTAACGCAGTAAATTCTACTCTACTTTTTCACAATTATATATCTTTTTCACCAATTTGTCAACTATCAATTGACACGAAAGAAATTCTTTGATAAAATCAGTTATAAACTATTTTGAGGAGACGGATATGAGCGTTTGGTATATTGATTCATCCGCCGGGTCAGGTGACCTTTCGGGACGTGACGAGAATAATCCCCGTCCGTCATACGTCGGTCTTAAGCTTTCTGCGGGAGACAGTGTGCTTTTAAAAAGAGGCACTGCTTACCGCGATGCGATAGTGTCGGAGAGCGGAAGCGTTAACTCTCCTATTTTCTGGGGCACGTGGGGCGAGGGTGAAAATCCGATAGTTTTAGGCTCTGTTTCCGCAACACTCTGGAAAAGAATAAGCGACAGCGTGTGGGAATGGATGCAAAAGGACGAGGGCGAGGTCTGTAACGTTATTTTTAACAAAGGCTCCTCCTTCGGCACGCTTCGTTGGGATATTGACTCACTCTGTGAAAACGGCGACTTCTTCTATTCCGCCTACGGCTCAAAGGAGGTCGGCGGAGGAAGGCTTTATTTATACTGCGACAAAAATCCTTGCGATGAGTGGGAGGATATTGAAATTGCCTGCTTTAAAAAGCGCAACCTCGCAACTGCCAAGGAGAACGTAATTTTCGAGGGCATCACCTTTAAAAACTCGGGTGTACACGGCTTTGCTTCGACAAACGCGTCGGGCATTACGATGCGCAATTGTCGCTTTGAAAATATCGGCGGATGCGTTTGGGACGCCGAAAACAAGGTGCGCTTCGGCAACGGCTTCGAGCTTTGGAACGAGGCTGGCGATATAACGGTTGAGGGATGCGTTTTCGACCAGATATATGACTCGGCACTGACTCATCAGGGTCAGAAAAACGGCGAGTACAGAACGCCGTCAAATATATCCTTTATCAACAATACCGTATCAAATTGCGGAATGGCGGCTTACGAGATACGGGACAAGATTCCGCTCCGCTCACGCTTTTCGGGTAACCTTTGCGACAATGCGGGAATGGGCTTTTCGGCTCAGGGAGACGTGAGACCGCGAAGGTGGGTACTGTGGCCCGACCCGATGGGACATCATCTGTTTATATGGAGAATGGAAAAGCCCACCGAAAACGGTGAGCTTGTGATTGAAAATAATATTTTCGGCTTCTCCTTTGACGGATATGCGGAATACTCGACCGCCTCTCCCGAGGCTCAGGCACAGATTGTTTACCGCAACAATACTGTCACCTGTGAGAGACCCGTTATGCGACTCGGAAAAAGGCTTGATGCCGAGGCTTTAAATTAAACCACAAGCACACCTGACAAAAATGTCAGGTGTGCTTAATTGTTATTTCGCCTTCAATTCCATCTGTAATTCAACACCAAACGGACAAGCCTTTTCGTTTCCGTTGAAATCAAACCCAAATTTTTTATAAAAGCGTATTGCCTTCTCGTTCCCCTTTAAAACCCACAATACCACAGGTACGTTATCCGCTATTTGAGATACCGTCCTTTTCATCAGCTCATAACCGAGTCTCTTGCCGTGGTGTTCCTTCAGCAAGTAAATGGCAATAATTTCAGTAGCATCTTCTCTTTTAGATATGCAGGAAAAGCCTACGGTTTTACCGTCAACCTTTAATAAAAGGGTATTTTGCGGAAATTTATGTGCCATTTCCACACATTTTTCCAAGGTTAAATTTTTCAGATAATCATCAGGCATAAGCCCGCTATACGTCTCCTGCCAAGACCTCCAGTGAACGTATCCCTTTTCGTCCATTTCTTTCTCGGTTGTCATTTCACATATTTCAAAGCTTGTCATACAATCACCGCCTTTGTGCTTCTTATTAAACTACAATTATTATAACGATAATCGAAAGTCGAAATTCAAGAATTTCGACAGCAAAGCTTTGTTTTGCTAACAGTTTTCTTTGAGAAAACTGTCGATTTTCGTTCAAATGAATGTAGTCCAAAAAGCAATTTGCTTTTTGGGGAGGCTGA
>JAFSID010000069.1 GCA_017439965.1 Clostridia bacterium
CACCGGTCAACCTTGCTCGTTATTGATAAAAAGAAAAAAATCGCAAAATAATCCAATCACTTTCCCCGTTGGGAGCGCAGATTTTTCTGCATTCCTAACGGGGCTTTTTTGCGTTATATCAGGTCTTTTATGGCTTCTTTTAATTTTGCAAGTGCCTTTTCGCATTTTTTGTGTGCGGTATTGGCAGAGCTATATTCGGAACACAAGGGGACGGTTCTCTTGTGATAATGGAGGCTAAAAAGCGAGGTGAAATTCACCTCGCTTTTGCTATGTATAGGTCAAAATACGCCGTTTTTTCAAATTCGCTTGCAGATAAAGAAATTATACGCCAGTGATTTACTTTTTGCATTTGCTGTGATATAATAAAAATGCAAAAAGGAGAATAATATGAGCATACGGATGATAGATTATTACGTAAAGGGTCTTCCTTTTGATAGCCGTCAGGAAATTTTCAAGGCATTGGAGGACGTACATACGGGAGCGGTTAGAAAAATGCTTGAAAAGGAGGAGGGATATCCGTCGTACAGAAGCATTGGATGTACGGACGAGGATATTGAAGCTCAGCTTCAAAAGGGAAGTGAACGGTTTCGTCGGGTTAACGAGCTTATGATAAAAAACGGCAGACCGCCGTTGTTTGCAGACCCTCTCGATACCTATGCCTGCTCACTCCGTTACGTTGAAATTATGCGCCGGTACAGAGAGCGCGAAAGCGATTCTGCTCTGCCATCTCTTACCGACTTCGGCAAGCGACGTGAAACGGTTGACCTGCTTATAAAAATAATGGGCTGTACCTGGAGCGATTACGTTCCCGAAAAATATTCCAAGCCACTCTGACGCCGAAAAACGCTGATTTATAAGGCGATTTTTTGATAAGACGCGTATTGACTTTTTGGAAATTGTATGCTATACTTACAAAAAAGAACACAAAAAGCTACGATAAGAAATAGTAAGCAGCTTGGATTTTCAGAGAGGAGGCGTCAGGTGCGAGCCTCTATTGAAGAGTTGCCCAACCCGTCTTTGAGCTGTGAGCCGAAATAACAGTAAGCGTCATCGGGTTCTCCCGTTACAGAGATACGGCATGGGATCATTCCGTGCTAAAGAGCGGAGCACATCCGAATTCAGGTGGCACCACGGACTTATTGACAGTTCGCCCTGAGCCGATTTTATCGGCTTGGGGCTTTTTTGTGTTCACAAACAAAAAATGGAGGTATCCTTATATGAAACTTGATAAGCTTGTCGGAGACCGTTTCCGAGAAAAACCGTCGGACTGTATCGTTGACAGTCACGCCTTAATGGTGAGAGGCGGTTATATGAAATACGTGGCAAACGGTATTTTTTCTTCTTATATGCCACTTAAGAGAGTTACGCGTAAAATTGAGCAGATAATCCGCGAGGAGATGGATGCAATCGACGGTCAGGAGGTACAGTTCCCCGTCGTAATGCCTGCGTCAATATGGCAGGAGTCGGGCAGATACGAAAGCATCGGAAAGGAAATGGCTCGCTTTAACGACCGTAACGGAAGCCCTCTGGTGCTCGGTATGACTCACGAGGAGGCGGCTGTTCACCTCGTTCGTGAATACGGACAGAGCTACGTTAAATATCCCTTTATGGTGTATCAGATACAGACCAAATTCCGTGACGAAGCAAGACCGAGAGCAGGTCTTATCCGTGTGCGCGAATTTACAATGAAGGATGCGTATTCCTTCCATACGAGTCAGGCAGACCTTGAGGAATATTACGATAAGTGCCACAAGGCTTACGAGCGCATTTACGCAAGAGTCGGACTTCCCGAGGTCGTTTCGGTTGCATCCGATTCGGGTATGATGGGTGGTAGCATTTCACACGAGTTTATGCTTCTTACCGCTATCGGTGAGGACTCGATTGCTATCTGTAACGAATGTAATTACCGCGCGAATATGGAAGCGGCGGAGTGTATCCTTCATAACGAAGCAAACGCAGACTCCGAGGAGCTGACCCTTGTTCATACTCCCAACGCTCACACCATTGAGGAGGTATGCGCCTTCCTTAAGTGTGACGAAAAGGCAGCCTGCAAGGCAGTCGTATATCAGCGCAATTCCGACGACCATTACGTCGTGCTCTTCATCCGAGGAGACCTCGAGGTCAACGAGACCAAGCTTACCAACTTCCTCGGCTACGATATTCATCCCGCGGTTATTACAGAGGAGAGCGGAATCGTTGCGGGCTTCATCGGTCCTATTGATATGAAGGCAGAATGTACCGTTCTCTTTGACCGTTCTCTTGAGGGAAGAAACAACCTCGTCTGCGGTGCAAACAAGTGTGATTATCATTATACGGGTCTTGATATCAGCCGTGACGTTGCGGGCGCTGAATATCACGATTTTGCTAAAATTCAGGAGGGCGGTATTTGTCCCGTGTGCGGAAAGCCCGCTATCACCATTTCCCGAGGCATTGAGGTCGGTAACATTTTCCAGCTTGGAACCAAATATACCAAGTCTATGGATATGACCTATATTGACGCAAACGGAGAAACACAGCATCCTATTATGGGCTGCTACGGTATCGGCGTCGGCAGACTTGCCGCTTCGATATGCGAGGCTCATCACGATGAATACGGACCTATCTGGCCCTTGGCGGTTGCACCCTGGCAGGTTCACATCTGCGCGGTTCGTGCCGACGATGCCGAGGTTAAGGCTTACGCAGATAAGCTTTACGAGGAGCTTCAGAGCAAGGGCGTTGAGGTTATTTACGATGACCGTAACGTCAGCGCGGGAGTTATGTTCTCGGATGCCGACCTTATCGGCGTACCGTACAGAGTAATCGTCAGCCCCAGAAATATGAAGCAGAGCGTTGTCGAAATCGTTAAGCGAGACAAGAGCTTCTCGGTTAACGCTCCTATGGCTTCGGCGGCAGAGGAGATGCTCAAAATACTTGCCGAGGCAAAATAAATCTGAATAAACGAAAACGAATTTTCAACATAAAAGCGGAGGAATTTCATTCCGCTTTTATGTTTGATTACAAGTAAGGTCTTGAGTTTGACCGATTTGTGTGCTACAATAAGAAAAAACAGCAAGGAGCAGGACTATGAAAACAAACCATTTCAAGTACCGTGTTGAAGAGGGACAGAATCCGTATACGGGCTTTATGTCCTTTCAGCACTTCAGAGGAGAAAATTTATATTCTGATATAATCGTTAAGCCCGAAAACAGAATGACCGAGACAGAAACGGTTGAATGTTATCCGATATCTGCCGATGCTAAGGACGAGGGCAGATCAGAGGGCTGGTATCCCGACAACAGCGTTGCTTACATACGCTTTCTGTGGAAGGAATTTGAGCCTGAGCAGGGAGTGTACAATTACGATTTCGTTGAAAATATCATAAACGACGCCAAAAAGCACAAGCAGACGCTCATAATCCGTCTCATTGCGCATAGCACACGAGCGGTTGACGACCTGCCCGATTGGTTTAAGAGGCTTGTGCCTTGCCCCGAGCGTCCTCCTATGGAGAGAATCAAGGACTCGCCGACAGACCCGTTGTTTATGGAGCTGTTTTTAAAGGCTGTTACGGCGCTCGGCCGTCGGTTTGATTCAAGTCCGTGGCTTGATGCGGTTGATATTTCACTTCCGGGAGCGTGGGGCGAGGGTCATAAATTGGAGCTTTATCCAAGCGATCTCTTTAAGACAATCGTTGATGCTTATGCGGACGCCTTCCCGACAACTCAGCTTTTTACTCAGATATGCCGTCCCGAGCTTGTTGAGTATGCAAAAAAATACACCAACGTAGGCTGGCGCGGTGACGGCTTGGGTGAGCCTTATCACACCACCGACTATTATCCGTCCTACGTTGAAAAAATGGGAGAGCAATGGAAGGTGGCACCCGTTTCCTTCGAAGCGTATTGGTGGCTTGGAGAGTGGAAGAGAAAGGGCTGGGATATAGATTCCATTATTGAAAAAACTTTGGAATGGCACATAAGCTCCTTCAATCCCAAATCCATACCCATTCCTTATGAATGGCAGGAAAAGTGCGAGTATTGGATAAGCCGAATGGGTTATCATTACACGCTTGACAGCGTGTCCTTTCCCGAGAGTGCAAGAGCGGATGACGAAATCAAGCTGACTCTTGCGCTTGACAACGTAGGCTCTGCACCCTGCTATAAGCCCTTGCCGTTGGTTTTAAGAATCGTCGGCAACGGCAAATGCTACGAATTCAAGCAGGAGTGTGACATAAGAGCGTGGTTACCAGGTAAGCATACGGAAGCTCTTGTGGCAAGGCTTCCGCGTGATATCGAAGCAGGTGAGTATACTCTTGAGATAGGTATCGTCAGCCCTCATACCGACGTCGTTTATTTCGCAACCGATGCAAAACGAAACGGCGGATTTTACGAGGTTGGAAAAATCACCGTTAAATAATGTAAAAATCGGCTTGAAATTCACAGGTTTTTAAAATTATCTATTTATTTTCAAGGATCTCTGATATATAATGTGGCTGATTACAAAACCAAAAGGAGAATTGTTATGATTTGGGCTTATCTTATGCACCTCGGCAGGCTTATGTGGGGAGATTTCGGTCCCGGTGACGGCGGTAAATGTATCATCACCGACGAGTGGACCTTTGACGATAAGGTATGGCACTCTATTTCGCAAAGGCTTCACGATCAAGGGCGCTGTAATATGATAGTTATGGATATCGGCGAGGGTGTTGAATATGAGTCCCACCCCGAGATAAAGGCACCAGGCTCGTGGTCAAAAAAACAGCTTGCGGCTGAAATTTCAAGACTTCGCGCTCTCGGCTTTGAGGTAATTCCCAAGCTTAATTTCTCAACGGGACACGATAAATGGATGGGTATTTATTCCCGAATGATATCAACTCCTCAATACTATCAGTTCTGCACCGACGTAATTGACGAGATGTGTGAGCTTTTCGGCAATCCCTCACTTTTCCACCTTGGTATGGACGAGGAATGCTTTGCGATACAGAAGAAAAATCCTCTTTGCATCATCCGTCAGCACGACCTTTACTGGCACGATATAAACTTCCTCATAAAGGCTGTTGAAAAGAACGGAGCAAGACCGTGGCTCTGGGCTGACTACATCTGGCACGTGCCCGAGAACGAAAAGGATTTCGTTGAAAATATGAGCCGCGATGCACTTCTCAGTAACTGGTACTACGGCGACTGGGAGGAGGACTATTTTGACGAGGCAAGACGCGGTTACGTTGCCCTTGAGAAGCACGGCTTCGAGCAGGTACCGACAGGCGGTAACTGTGACAGGACAAGGGAATACACCGAGGAAAATATGGTTCTCACGGTTGACCGATGCACAAAAATTATTGCTCCCGAAAGACTCAAGGGCTTTATGATGACACCTTGGGAAATGACAACCGAAATAATGCTTCCGAGACACGAGGCGGCGGTTGACAGACTCACCGAGGCGCACGATTACTATTATAAAAGAGGTTAAGCCGTTATGAATAAATATGACGTTGCGGTATGCGGCGGCGGCTTTGCTGGAATTTCTGCGGCGCTTGCGGCGGCTCGCGAGGGTAAAAAAGTTATACTTTTTGAAAAGGAATATATGCTCGGAGGACTCGGCACGGCAGGGCTTGTAACCATATATCTGCCTCTTTGCGACGGATACGGTCATCAGGTCTCCTTCGGTATTGCCGAGGAGCTGTTGAAGCTTTCGGTCACCTACGGCGCTGAGGATATGTATCCTGAAAACTGGCTTGACGGCATTGGAACGAAAACCGAAAAGGACAAGCGTTATCTTGTAAGATACAACGCGCAGGTTTTTGCAATTCTGGCAGAGCAGCTTCTTCTTGAAAACGGAGTTGAAATACTTTACGGAAGCTACGTTGTTGACGTTGACACGGCGGACGGTAAAATTACTTCTCTCCACGTTTACAATAAATCGGGCAAATCAACCTATTCCGTCGGATCGGTGGTTGATGCGACGGGCGACTGCGATATTGCGAAATTTTCAGGCGTTCCCACCGAAACCTTTAAGCAGGGAAACATTCTTGCCGCTTGGTACTACTACGTAAACGAAAAGGGTATGAATCTCCGTATGCTCGGAGCATCCGACATTTCCGACAACGAGAGAGAGGACGCGATAGAATTTATCGACCGACGCTTTACGGGGCTTGACGGACAGGAAATTTCCGAGATGGTTTGTCTTTCCCATAAAACCACCCTCAACAACTGGTTAAAGAAGCGCGAGGAGAATAAGGACACTGTAATTTCCACAATTGCAACCATTCCGCAGGTGAGAATGACACGTAAAATCGTTGGCGAATACGAGCTTTCCGACGTTGAAATGCACAAGTATTTCGAGGATTCCGTCGGTATGGTTTCAAACTGGAAGGAAAGAGGTCCTATCTACGAGGTGCCCTTCGGAACGCTTTACAACAAGGCTGTGAAAAATCTTATTGTCGCAGGCCGTTGCACCTCGGTGAATGAAACGCTTTGGGACGTAATGCGCGTTATCCCCTGCTGTGCCGTAACGGGACAGGCGGCAGGCACTGCTGCGGCTATGACCGATGACTTTTCAGCCCTTGACGTTGCCTCCCTTCAGAAAAAGCTCGTCGAGGCAGGCGTAGTGCTTCACGAAAAAGATATTATAAAATAAAGGAGAAAATATGAGTATTAAGGTTATTGCAATGGATCTTGACGGAACACTTACACAGCATAAGACACCCTTGAGTGCCGAGTAGCGTGACGTGGTTACCAGGTAAGCATACGGAAGCTCTTACGGCAAGGCTTCCGCGTGATATTGAAGCAGGTGAGTATACTCTTGAGATAGGTATCGTCAGCCCTCATACCGACGTCGTTTATTTCGCAACCGACGCAAAGCGAAACGGCGGATTTTACGAGGTTGGCAATATTACGGTTGAATAAAAAATCGGAGTGATTTATTCACTCCGATTTTTTATTGTCCCGTCATTTTTCTGTATTCCCCGGGCGGCATTCCCGAATACTTTTTGAAAAAAGCGTTGAAGTAATATTCGTTATTAAAGCTCATTATTTCGCCTATCTGTCTTAGCGAAAGCGAGCGGTCGGAAAGAAGCGCTTCAATTCTTGAAACGCGCGCCCTTATTATATATTCACCGGGGGATATTCCCTCAAAGCCGTTGAAAATACGGGTTAATTGCTTGGCGCTTAAATGACAGTATTCCGCAACGTCGCTGACGCTTGGGTTTAATTCGACGTTGTCCTCGATATATTGCTTTGCCATCGACAGAACGAGGTTTTCATCCTGCTTTTGCTCGGTCTCATCCTCCTTTAAGCCCGATATCCGAAAAGCCCATACGAGAATTTCCAATATGCAGTTTTCAATCAGGGTTGAGGAAATTTCCTTTTTTCGTAAAGCCTCCTCAGATATGAAGCGGAGGGTGTCGGATACTCTGCCGTTGCATTTTCCGAAAAGACAGCTTGACGTTGACTCAATCGGCTTGTTAAAGGTGATTGAATATTTTTGAGTGTCGGGCTTGCAGGAAATAACCGTGTGAGGCACGCTTGGGTATATAAGCAAAAACGAGCCCCTCTCCAGTCCGTATTTTTCTCCGCATACCTCGTATTCCTGAAAGCCCTCGGTAACGAAATGCATTTCAAAGCTCGTGTGATGATGAGTCTTTTTTGTAATTCTCTTTTTGTCACGCTCAAGGGATAGCCTTTTGAAGCAGCAGTCCTTAACGCCAAAGCTTCCGAGACCTCCACGGTCATCTGTCTGCTTGTAAATTATTCTCATCATTTCACCTCCGTTTGAGATTATTATAGTGCCGAGCTGCACAAAAATCAATATTAATGTCCCAAAATTATAAAAAATAGTCTATCATTTGTATTGAGTTAACCGACCGTTAAGGATATAATTTAGTAAAAGGAGTGATATGAAATGGAAATGCTTACGACCATGATAACCCCGTATAAAAAGGACGGCGGTATAGATTACGAGACGGCAGAAAAATACGTTGATTGGTATTATAAAAACGGTCTTGACGGTATTTTTGCCGTGTGTCAGTCAAGTGAAATTTTTTATCTTTCTCTCGAAGAGAGAGTGGAGCTTAACCGTAGGGTTTATAAAAGAGCCAAGGAGCTTGACCCGAATTTTTTAGTCGTGTCCTCGGGTCATATTTCCGACACTCTTGAGGAGCAGGCAAGAGAGCTTAACGCAATATACGAGTCGGGTACTGACGCCTTGATTTTAATCACTAACCGTCTTGATATAAACAACGAGGGAGACGACGTATTTATTGCAAACGCCGAAAGGCTTATCGAAAGGCTTCCGAGGGATGCGAAGCTCGGACTGTACGAATGTCCTCATCCCTATAAAAGACTCGTTACGCCGAAAATTCTCGATTGGTGTCTTAAAACGGGACGCTTTTACTATATGAAGGATACCTGCTGTGATGCAGGTATGATAAAGGAACGGTGCGAGCAGCTTCGTGGAAGTCACTTCAAGCTTCTCAACGCCAACTGTCAAACGCTTTTGGAGACCATGAGATGCGGAGCCGACGGCTATTGCGGTATTATGTGTAATTTTCATCCGAGGCTTTATGCGTGGCTCGGAGATAATTATAAGAGCGAAAAAGCAGACCTTGTACAATCCGTAACGGGGACGTTTGGCTTTACGGAGGTCGGGCTTCCTTATCCGCTGACCGCGAAATATCATATGAATTTATGTGGCTTGCCGACGGAGAATATAGCTCGCAATCGCAAATCCGAGGAGCTTGGCGAATATGCGATGAGCTGTATGAGACAGATGAAGCTTGCGACAGATTCCTTGGAAAAGTGGCTGGAGGTTTGATATGAAGGGATATAATTTTTGGAGCTACCGCCCGTATAAGCCGTTTCTTCGTGAGATGGGAGATATTTATATTTGCCGTCTCGCACCGAGTGAAAGCTCCGTCCACCTTGAATGGCTTGATATCGGTGCAGAGGAATATACCGTATTTTATCGCAAAAGAGGTGATGGGGATTTCACACCTTACGCAAGCACGAAAACCACCGAGCTTGATATATCGGGACTTGAAGAGAGTACCGATTATGAGTTTTACGTTTCCTCCGATGAAAAGAAAAGCCTTGTCCGTCTTGCACGAACGGGTAAGACCGTCGGAACGGTCGTGAACTATCTTCATCCCGATGACGAGGCGTATTCCTTTTCGGGCAGATATTTATGCTCACCGTCACTCGTTCGTCATCCCGACGGCTTTTTACTTGCGTCAATGGACCTTTTCGCAGGTGAGACTCCCCAAAATTTAACGCTCATTTTCCGTTCGGACGATGACGGAGAAACCTGGCACTACGTCAGCGAGCTTATGCCTTGCTTCTGGGGTAAAATGTTTATTCATAAGGGCGAGCTTTATATGCTTGCCTGCTCGACCGAGTACGGAGATTTGATAATCGGTAAATCCTCCGACGGCGGAAAAACCTTTTCATCGCCCGTCTGTCTGCTTCGCGGCTCTAACGGTAAGGCAGGAAATAACGGAGTGCATAAGAATCCTCAGAATTTAGTCGTTTATAACGGAAGAATATATAATACGCTTGAATGGGGTACCTGGTACAATAAGGAATACTGTCACGCGGCAATGGTAATGTCCTGCGACTTGAACGACGACCTTCTGTGTCCTGAAAGCTGGAGCTTTACGCCTCCCCGTAAATTTGACCCGAGCTTTGCGCCCGAGGTATCACAGCTTCCTTCTTGCACGATGACTATTGAAGGCACTCTTGTAATTGACCCCGAAAACAGACTTCTGAACGTTATGCGCTTCGGCGGTGACAGATGCGTTTTAGCCTATGAGGTCAACACCGAGGATCGTGAGGCTATGCTTGAGTATTCTCACTGCATTCCTTTTCCTGCAAACCGTTCAAAGTTTATGATTAAAAGGGATGAGGTAACGGGCAGGTATTATTCCATTGCCTCTCGCCTTAAGGATAACGTGCCCGAGCATTCAAGAAATTTGCTGTCACTTATGGCATCGGACGATTTGGAGAATTGGTACGCGGTTACCGATTTGCTTGACTATTCAGACCAAGACCCGAACAAAATAGGCTTTCAGTACGTGGATTTTGAATTTGAGGGGGAGGATATTATATTCCTTTGCCGAACGGCAATGAATAACGCTCATAACTTCCACGATTCAAATTACTCAACCTTCCACCGTATAAAAGACTTCCGTAAGCTGTAAAAAAGCGAGGCAAACGCCTCGCTTTTTGTTAGTTACGCATTGAAAACGTAATTTCCCGATGAATTTTTGGTACAGCTACCCTTGAGCCAATTACACCAGCTTTGAGCCGTGGAATCGTTCTTGTAATTAACGTTTGCACGGTAGCTGTTGCCTCCGACGGTAACCGATACCTTGCCCTGATAATAGGTGATCCAGGGGTTTATGACACGGCTCTTATCGTCGGGGTCGTAAAGCTCAAAGTGAAGGTGATTGCCCGTGCTGTTGCCCGTAGTACCCATATAGCCGATTGTCTGCTTACGGCTGACGGTGTCTCCAACGCTTACCCTTGCCGAGCTTTTGAGGTGAGCGTACAGCGAATACAAGCCGTTGCTATGCTCTATTATAACGTAGTTGCCAAAGCCCTTTGACTGATAGCCCTTGTCAACGACCTTACCCGATTCAACGGCGTAGATAGTATCACCCGAGGCACCCGCCACGTCAAAGGCGTTGTAAATATTACTTCTCACACCGTGATTTTTGGGATTGCCCGAATTGTAGTAGCGGTACATCGTGGAAATATAATCCGAGCTCTTGCAGGGCCATACGGGAGAGAAGGTAGTGTCAGCCTTGTTAAGACAGTACTTGTTGTAGTCAGCCTTATTGCACCAGCCTATTCTCCAGCTTGAGCCGTTTGAGATGGGGTAGAGTATCTGATAGCCGTTGCCACTCGTTGCAAGGAGATATACCGTATCACCCTTGTCAACGTAATAGCTTGACGAGGTGGAGACTCCCTTACGGTAGGAGCAATAGAACCTTCCGCTTGAGACGGTCTTGGCATGAGAGCCGTTGTTTGAGGTGATTGAGGAAAGAGGGATATAGGCGTAAACTCTGCCCGAGGAGGTAGGATAGCTGACTAATGCCCATTCCTTGCCCCTTGTAACGCCTACGTCACAGAGGTAAAGCTCGTCAGCCTTGTTATCAATATAACTGCTTGAGCTTTTGCCGTAGCTTACCGTACCTCTCGTTGAGAGGCTTTTGCTTGTGTACGGAATGGTCTTGCCAGAGCTTGAAAGGGTGTATACCTTAGCATATTTGCTTTTTGAAAGAATGTTGTATGCGGAGGCTTTGCCTGCGCATACCGAAAACGAGATGAGACCGATGAGCGTTGCGAGTACGAGTAAAACCGAAAGTGCCTTTTTCATAAGCAATTCTCCTTTGATTGATTAATGTGCTGTAAGTGTAACACCCTTCGGCGAAAATGTCAGTAATAAAACTCCGACTTTTTCACATAAAAAGTCGGAGTTTTTCGATTTTTTTAAGCTTCAGGCTTTTATAAGGAAGAGCGCAAGAGTTCCGAGGAATGCAACGGCAACCGATAAAAGCTCTTTTTTTGAAGGCTTGCTTTTACCGAAAAGGCTTATGACGGTTGAAACGATAATAACACCGCCCGTAACGAGAGTGTACTGCACCGACGCGTCAATGTGTACAAGGGCTACGACGAGCAGCATATTGGCAATTCTGTTGAAAAGACCGTTGCCCACGCTGACGGCAAGCGCCTTGAGAGTGAATTTCTCCTCGCTTTTGCGGAATAGGGTAAGAAGGAGCAAAAGAGATACGATTGCGGTGAAAAACGCAATCCATACCGAAAACCATTCGGGACTCGTTTTTTCGTAAGGGGAGGAGGTGAAGATTTTTGAGAGTGCTCCCGACATACCGTTGAGGATAAATACGCCGATATAATAGGGTATGCCGTTTTTACTCCTTCCGCGCGATACGGTGAGGGTAAGGGCTACCGTTATGAGCAAAAATGCCACGAGCTTTGC
Source organism: Clostridia bacterium (assembly GCA_017439965.1). Lineage (GTDB taxonomy): Bacteria > Bacillota > Clostridia > Oscillospirales > SIG627 > RGIG6353. The sequence goes on from JAFSID010000069.1 coordinate 11,965, forward strand.
AACGGTGAGATTTTCGCCGTAAAAGATAATTCCCTGAAAGAAGGGGAGAGCCATTCCGCCAAGCATTGAAAATAGGGAATAGACCGAAAGGTTTGCGCAGTCAAGCGCCTTGAAGCTGAAGAACATAAAGGCAATGCTGTTCAGCGCGGAAAGGAAGGCGATGAAAAGGGTAAAGGGAGTTGCCTGAAAGCCTCCGCTGACCGCAAGCAAAACGGTAAGCCCTGCAATTGCGCCGATAAGCGAGCTTTCAAGACTGCTTCGTATACTGCTTGAGCGCAGTCTTCTGTATACGTCGCTCAGAGCAAAGCCTCCGCCGAAAAGAATAACCGCTATAATAACCGTGATATAGTACATTTAAAAGCCTCCGTACAAAAGGTATGACGTCATTATACATCCGTTTTTAAGCGTCATCAACGGATATTGTCCATATTTTTCGGTAAAACGGTCACCTAATCCGTAATAAGCTCAACCTCGTCAAGAGAGCAGAGGGTGTGCAGATAGGTTTTGTCAAGCTTGCTTTTGTCACAGAGCAGAAAGGCGCGCTTTGAGTTTTTTATCATAATTCTGCGGACGGAATTTTCAAGCACCGAGCAGTCGGTCGCAAGACCGTTTGAAACTCCTCGGCAGGAGAAAAAGGCAACGTCCGCGTTGTATTGCCTCAAAATCCCCTCGGCATCTCCTCCTACGTAGCAGAAGGACTCAAGGGTCATTTCACCGCCCGTCGAAACCGTCCTGATACCCATTGAGGCGGACTCAAGCGCCGTCTTTGCGCCGTTGGTTATAACGAGAATGTTTTTAAGCTCGGCAAGGTAGGGGATAATGCACATAGCCGTGGTGGAGGCATCGAGCATCACGACGTCTCCATCCTTTACGAAGCCTGCCGCCTTGCGTGCGATAGCCTTCTTTTCCTCGTTTCTTTCAAGGCTTCTCACGAAAAGGGGTATACGTTTGTCAGGTGAATTGGACTTAAGCGTGACCACTCCTCTTTTGCAGGTGAGAAGCTCCTTCTTCTGAAGGTGAATTATATCCCGTCTCACCGTCGGCTCGCTGATAAAAAGCTTTTCGGCAAGCTCCTTCACCGTGTGAGGCTTTCCCGAAAGCAGTGCGATATATTCGTTTTCTCGGCTGTAAACTGACATTTAATCACCTCGTTCAATCATTTCAATTAATATTATAATCATTTTACGAGTATTTTGTCAATGGTTTAATCGTATATTGATTATAACGATAATCGAAAGTCGAAATTCAAGAATTTCGACAGCAAAGCTTTGTTTTGCTAACAGTTTTCTAAAAGACAATAAAGCTTTATAAAAGAACGGCTGTAAAAAGCTCTGTCAGAGCATTTTACAGCCATTTTGCTTTTGGTTAAAAGCGTCCGCCTCGTCCTCCGTGACTCCGTCCCGACGAGGAGCGGTGTACCGAAGAACCGCCCGAGCGACCGCTTGAGCCACCCGATGAGCTTGACTCACGGCGTGTTTTGGTTACGTTTCTGAAAAGGAATTGCTCGTAGCTTGTGCTGACGTTAAGACTTCCCGACTTTACGTAGTCGGAGGCGTCAGGCTTACTTTTCACGCTATTGAGCTGAGATTTCATAGAGCTGACGGTGATAAGACCGACTATCAAGCCGAATATAACGGGGATGACGATTCTCGAAGCGGTAAAGCCCTCGTCCTCGGTGTAATATTCATCGTCATAATCCGAGTAATACCCGTCGTCATAATCCGAGTAATATCCGTCGTTATAACTGTAATCCTCACGGCACAGCTCGGCAAAGCGCACGAATGCGCCGTAAAAATCTCCGTCGGAGAGATAAGAAATAAGCTCATCCTCGAAGTAGATAAGTCTTGAGTCGTCGTAGGTGTAAATTGACTCTCCTGCCGTCGAGATGTGCCATTCTCTTTTTGCAAGGCTTACGAGAAAGAGTATTCCGTCATCACCGAAGTCACCTGCGTCAAAGAAATCGTCGGCATAAGCCTCGGCGCTTTTTCCGTCAAAATCGTCCGCTGTAACCACGACTACGGTACAGCCTGCATCGTATCCCGCCGAAACGAGAAGCGAGTCAAGGCTTGATACCTCGTCGAAGGTGAGAAGTCCCTCGTTGTCGAAAACGTTTTGCGCGGATACCGTGAGAGTCACGGCAAGTATGATGAGAGTTAAACATAAAAGCTTCTTCATATCTGCCACCTCATATAAAGTAGAGTGCGACGGAAATGAGGGAGGCAATGGCAGCCGTAATTCCCGAAACGCCTAAAAACCATCGCCACCAGGCACCCTTGTCAAGCGGAAGGTTGCCTACGAATTTACCCGTTTGTCCGTTCATTGCGAAGGTGTAACGGTTGCCGTTCCAGGTGGTGTTAAGAAGCCACACGGGATAAAGCACGTACTTTACCTCGGTGTTTTCAAGAGACACGCTTGAGGACTCCGTCGTTACCGTTGCGTAGCCGTTTACGGTCTGACGGAAGGTATCCTCGACACTCCTCTTGACTCGTTGATTGATACGCTCACGGCAGACATCTGCCTCAACGTCGTACTTGTCGGCAAGATAGCCTGCAAGATAAGCCGTCTCAAAATCCACCGCCTCGCTGAAATCAAATGGCTCAATGGATTCCATAATATCGTTTGCAATCTTTGAGGAGGCATCAATCGGCACGTGCTCGAAGCGCATTGAACCGCCTCGGGTCACTCTGTAATGCGTGGTCTCGGTGTAATTGTAGCGTGAGTCACTCCAGTGACGCACACGGGTCGTGCGGTAATTGATATGTCCGTTTGCATCGGCGTTATGTATCCAGAAGGGAACGTAAATACCGCGTATTTCGTCGATTCTGTTTTCGTCACGAAAAACCTTCGGAACGAGCTTTTTGCCCGAAACGTGTCTGAGAAGAGCCGCCTTTGCCGCCTTCTTGTCGAGCTTGAAGGGGATAACGAGGTCGGGCTTGAGGTCTCCCGAAAGCCTTCCCGTCATAACGATGGGGCTGTCACAGAAGGGGCATTTGGTAGCGGCGGTATTGCCGTCGGAGATTATCTCACCTCCGCAGGATTGACAAACGTAGGCGGATACTCCGTCGCCGTCACCGTCCTCCCATTTTGCACCTGATGCCGAATCCCAGTTCATCTCGTCGTGACTCTCCTCGGTCTGAAAGACCGAAATATCAAACTCAGTGTCGCAGTAGGGACACTTGATATTCTGCGAGGAGGCGTCAAATTCAAGAGACGCCGAGCATGCGGGACACTTGTATTTATTAAGCTCTGCCATAATTATTCAACGTCGTTTTCGTCGAAGGGGTCACCGCACTGTGCACAGAATTTTGGAGCCTTGCTTCCCTCGGGCTTCCATCCGCACTTGTCACACTTGAGAACGGGTCTCTTCGTTCCGCAATCAGAACAAAAGCGTCCTGTGTTTATGCTTCCGCAGGTGCAGGTCCAGGTGCCGTCTGCCGCAGGCTTCTTTGAGCCACACTCGGTGCAGAAGCGTCCCGTTGCTGTTGCACCGCAGGTGCATGCCCATGAGTCTGCGCTCGCCGTTGCGGGAGCGTTATTCTGTACGGGCTGAGTCTGTCCCATAGCGAAAAGATTCTGAGCGTTACCGCCTGCGTTCATAGCCATTCCCATACCCATAAATCCCGTCATTGCGCCGTTTTCGTTAGCGGCAGCGGTACGCATAGCGTCTGCCTGAGCGCCGACAACTCTTGCGCCTGCAATGTTGGGATTGGTGGTCATAGCGTTCTCCTCCCACTCGGTGATCTTCTTTCTCTGATCCTCGGGGATGGAGAGGGAGTTGATGGTTATCTTGAAAAGCTCAAGACCGCGGGTCTCCGTCCAATCAAGACGGAGCACGTCAACGAGAGCGTTTCTGATTTCGGTAGTATGAGCGGGAAGCTCGTAGTATTCAATCTGCTGTGCCGAAACCTTTGCAAGTGCGGGCTGAAGTGCCGAGAGAAGCTCGCTCTTGAGTATGTCCGCAATGTTTTCCTTGTCATAGCTGTCGGCAACGTTTCCTGCAATGCTTGTGTAGAAGAGCAAGGGGTCAACCATCTTGTAGGTGTATTCACCGTTGCAACGGATGTCAACCGAAAGCTTGAGGCCCATCTGCTCGTTAATTACGACGCGGAAGGGGATAGGAGTAGCCGTTCCGTATTTGTTGCCCATAATCTCCTTTGTGTTGAGGTAGTAGATTCTCTGGTCCTTACCCGTATCACCGCCGTAGGTAAAACGCTTGCCGACGGTCTTGAAGGTCTCAAGAATGTTCTGACCGAGATTGCCCGTGAAGATGCTGGGCTCGGTTGAGGAGTCGTAGGTAAACTCACCCGGCTCTGCACAGAATTCAACGACCTTGCCCTGCTCGACGATTATCATAGCCTGACCGTCCGCAACGGCAATTCCCGAGCCGTTGGAGATAATATTGCTTTCTCCCTTGGTGTTTGAGGAGCGTGAGCTTGTACGCTTCTGTCCCTTCACCATAAGTGTATCGTTGTCAAGTGCATCACAGTAGAAGAATTCCTTCCATTGATCTGCGAGCGTGCCTCCGATGGCACCTTTGATTGCTTTGATAAGTCCCATAATAAAAAACTCCTTTCAGAATTGTTATTTAATGTTTTTATTATAACGGTAATCCAACAGCGTTCAACCGAAAGCTGACGGCTTCCGTTTGAATGAACGTAGCCCAAAAAGCAAATTGCATTTGCCTTTTCGACGTCCTACATTATTATACAAAAGTTTTTTTCATAAATCAATATAATATCAAAAAAATCCTTGCTTTTTGCTAAAAATAGTATAGACAAGGTGAGAAAATAGTGCTACAATGATAAAAACGCCTTGTGTGCGTTTGGAAAGGTGAGGAATAAATTAGTGAGAAACCAAAATCCGAGAAATATATATTGGAAAATTATTGAAAGTGAGCCGAGCCTCCGTTATCACGAGGGCGAGGACGTTGCAGCCTGGCAGAAGAAAGCCTGTGCAAAGCTTTGGGAGCTTTTGGGTCTTGACCTTATAGAAAAATGTGATCCCGATTTTCTTATTGAGTCTAAGACCGAGACCGACGAGTATAATGAAATACGCTTCTCGTTTCAGACCGAGGAGGGCTATTACGCTCCCGCAGTCATCCGAATTCCCAAGGGACTCAAGGGTAAGATTGCTCCTATGATATGTCTTCAGGGACATACGAAGGGTATGCATATATCCCTCGGTCAGCCCAAATACCCCGATGACGAGGAGACCATCAGAAGCGGTGACCGTGACTTTGCGGTCCACGCATTCAATAACGGCTACGCTCCCGTTGTGCTTGAGCAGAGATATATGGGTGAGTGCGGAGGAAGTGAGAACGGTCCCGGCTGTCATCCCTCTCCCACAAGACCCGGTGGGCTTTCGGCAATGCCCACTCTTATGACGGGCAGAACTGCAATCGGCGAGCGTGTATGGGATATTTCAAGGCTTATCGACCTGCTTGAAAAGGAATTTCCCGAGCTTGACTGTGACAGCGTTTACTGTATGGGTGAATCGGGCGGAGCTACCGCAACCTTCTACGCCGCATGTATCGAGGAGAGAATCAAGGCGGCTATCCCTTGCTGTGCGGTATGTACTTATCTTGACTCTATCGTTGCTATGATGCACTGCGCCTGCAACTACGTTCCCTCCATATCAAGATATTTTGATATGGGAGACCTTGCGGGACTCGTTGCTCCAAGAGTGCTCGTCGTGGTATCGGGAGATGCTGATCCGATATTCCCCATTGAAGGCGCCAAAAAGAGCGTTGAGCTTGCAAGAAACGTCTACCGTGCGCTTGACTGTGAGGACAAGCTTGCTCACGTTATCGGTAACGGAGGTCACCGCTTCTATGCGGCAGATACCTATTCCGTATTCAATAAGCTTGTGAAATAATCCGATTTAAAATTTACTGTAAATTACAATGATAATGATAAAAACGGCGTATGCGCGTTTGGAAAGGTAAGGAATAAATTAATGAGAAACCAAAATCCGAAGAATATTTACTGGAAGCTTATTGAGAAGGAGCCGAGCCTCCGTTATCACGAGGGTGAGGATGCTGTTGCGTGGCAGAAGAATGCCCGTGCAAAGCTTTGGGAGCTTTTAGGTCTTGACCTTATTGAAAAATGTGATCCCGATTTTCTTATCGAGTCAAAGACCGAGACCGACGAGTATTACGAAATACGCTTCTCCTTTCAGAGTGAGGAGGGCTATTACGCTCCCGCAGTAGTTCGTATTCCCAAGGGGCTCAAGGGTAAGATTGCTCCTATGATATGTCTTCAGGGACATTCAAAGGGTATGCATATATCCCTCGGTCAGCCCAAATACCCGGGTGACGAGGAGACTATTAAGGGCGGAGACCGTGACTTTGCGGTACACGCGCTCAATAACGGCTACGCTCCCGTTGTGCTTGAGCAGAGATATATGGGTGAGTGCGGAGGCGACGAGAACGGCCCCGGCTGTCATCCCTCTCCCACAAGACCCGGTGCCCTTTCGGTAATGCCCACTCTTATGACGGGCAGAACCGCAATCGGTGAGCGTGTATGGGATATTTCAAGACTTATCGACGTGCTTGAAAAGGAATTTCCCGAGCTTGACTGTGACAACGTTTACTGTATGGGTAACTCGGGCGGAGGTACCGCAACCTTCTACGCCGCTTGTATCGAGGAGAGAATCAAGGGCGCCATTCCTTGCTGTGCGGTATGCACCTATCTTGACTCTATCGTTGCTATGATGCACTGCGCCTGCAACTACGTTCCCTCTATATCAAGATACTTTGATATGGGCGACCTTGCAGGACTCGTTGCTCCGAGAGCGCTCGTCGTAGTATCGGGCGAGAGTGACGTGATATTCCCCATTGAAGGCGCTAAAAAGAGCGTTGAGCTTGCAAGAAACGTATACCGTGCGCTTGGCTGTGAGGATAAGCTTGCTCACGTTATCGGCAACGGAGGTCACCGTTTTTATGCGGCTGATTCCTATCCCGTGTTCAATAAGCTTGTAAAATAATTCCAAATTATATAACGAAAAAAGAGACTTGCTTTCGCAAGTCTCTTTTTCTTGTGGTTTATTTTCTTGTTGAAAGCACGTCAGCTTCGTACTTTTTAACCTCGTCAAGCCATTCGTCGCCAACGGGAGCACCGAGGTCGATACAAGCCTTATCCCAGATTGCGTTAACGGGAAGGTTCTTTATCTCCTCAAGGAGTGCGAGACGGGAGGTGAAGTCACCGTCAGCCTCTGCCTTTTCAAGAAGGTGAGATGGCTCGAGAAGGGCGGTGAGAACTGCCTTGCCTGCCGCACGTACACCGATTACCCAAGCGGCAATACGGTTGATTGAAGCGTCGAAGAAGTCGAGACCGATTGCAACCTTATCAAAAAGCTCTGCTCTCTTTATCTCGTTCATAAGAGCGGTGAGGTCGTCACCCTGAACGACTACGTGGTCGCTGTCCCATCTCATGCCTCTTGAAACGTGAAGAAGCACGTCGGGTACCTGACCGACAACCGAGGAAAGCTTGTCGGTTATGGTCTCTGTGGGATGATAGTGACCCGTGTCAAGACATACGCCCACACCGTGCTTTGCGGCGTAGGAGAGATAAAATTCGTGTGAGCCTACCGTGAAGGTCTCAAGACCTACCGCGAAAAGCTTGCCCTCAAGGGTCGAGCACTCGAACGCCTTGTCGTGCTTATCCTCAAAAATTCTGTCGAGGGACTCGGTGAGGTTCTGGCGGTATATCATACGGTTTGCAGGCATATCCTTCATACCGTCGGGAATCCAGATATTGTTGTAGCATCTCTTACCCGTCTCGCGTCCGATTGTCTCGGCAATGTCACGGGAGTTCTTAACGACTCTTACCCAATAATCGCGCACGTCTGCACGGCGGGAGGAGAGTGACATTCCGTCAACCATCATAGGATGGTCGAATACGGTGGGGTTGAAGTCGAGACCGATGCCCAGCTTCTTTGCCCATTCTATCCAGTTTGCAAAGTCCTCTGCGGTATACTCGTCACGGTCCTTCTTGCCAACGGGCTCGGCGTAGATGGAGTGAAGATTTACCTTGTGAGTACAGGGAGAAAGCGAAAGCGCCTTCTCAAGATCTGCACGAAGCTCAACCGCGTTTCTTGCAGCTCCGGGATAATTACCCGTTACGACGTTCTGACTTGCCACGCCCTCGTGACACTCAAAGCCCTTAACGTCGTCACCCTGCCAGCACTGAAGGGAAATGGGAATCTCCTTAAAGCGCTTGATAGCCTCGTCGGTGTTAACTCCGAAGGCTGCAAAGCGCTCACGTGCTATTTCATAGCTTTTTTCAATAAAATCTCTTGAATATTTCATATTATCCTCTCCTTATTCGTGGTAGAATACCATCTTCATATTCCATTCCTTTTGACCGTTGGGGTCAATGTATACGAACTCTTCCATAAGGTCACGCCATTTCTGATAGACCTCACACTCTGCGAGAATACGGTTCATTCTCTCGCTGTCCTTGACCTCGTAGTATGCAAAGAGCATTTCACCCTCGCGCCAGATAGAGTAGTTACGCATACCTGCCGCATCAAGTGCCTCGCTCATCTCGGGCCAGATTTCCGCGTGTGCCTTTTCGTAGCCTGCTTCCTTGCCCGGCTTAAGCTTGAAAAATATGCCGTGTCTTTCCATTGTATTCTACCTTTCAAATCGTTTTTCCTAATTTTAACACGAAGGGAAAAAAATATCAAGGATATTTTTCACCAATTTAACAATACTATCATAAAATTAAAAATAATCGGGGTGAAAATATATATGAAGGCAGTTATACTCAGCGGAGGAAGAGGAACGAGGCTTTCTCCCTTAACCGACAAAAAGCCCAAGCCACTCGTATGCGTCGGGGATCGCAGTCTTATTGAAATTCTTATCGAACGTCTTGCAGATTATGGAATAAGTGAATGTGCCGTTACCCTCGGATATCGCGGTGAGGATATAAAAAACGCGCTCGGTGATGCTTGTCACGGGGTGAAAATCACATATTTTGAGGAAAAAGAGCCTCTCGGCACTGCGGGTGCGGTTAAAAACTGCGAGAGCTTTCTCGACTCGGATTTTATAGTTGTCAGCGGTGATTCCCTTTGCGATATCGACCTTGACCGCGCCCTTGAGTCTCACCGTATGTCCAAAAGCCTTGCCACCCTCGTGCTTACCCGTTCTCCCGACCCGTTGGAGTACGGCGTCGTGCTTGTTGACTCAAGCGGTAACGTCAAGGGCTTTTCCGAAAAGCCCTCGTGGGAGGGAGTTAAGAGCGACCTTGTGAATTGCGGAATATATCTTTTTAAAAGAGAGGTGCTTGACCTCATTCCCGAAAAGCGCTTCTGGGATTTTTCCTCAAATCTATTTCCCGAAATGCTTGACCGTTCAATGACGGTAAATACCTTTATAACACATCGCTTCTGGTGTGACGTAGGTAACCCGTGGGCGCTTTATTCATGCAATATGAAAACGCTGTCCTCTGATTTCTTCATTCGGTATAAGCCGAAGGAGGTTCGTATTTCACGCAGTGCGAGGATTACTCACTCTGTCGTCGGAGCGGGATGCGTGATAGGTGCGGAATGTGAGATAAAGCGCGCCGTTATCGGAAGGGACTGCCGTATAGGTGAGGGAAGTGAGGTGGTCGGGTGTATCCTCGGTGACCGCGTGACCGTCGGCAAGGGAGTCAGAATCGAGAGAGGCGCCGTCATCGGTGACGGCTCGTATATCTCCGACAACCGTCTTATTTCCGAGGGTAAGAGAATATCGGCGGATACACGGCTTGAGGAAGAGGGAGAGGAGCGCTCCTTCACCTCTGCGTGCGCTATGTGGCATAACGGAAAAATCGTTTTCGATACCCGTTCTCCCGAGGACTTTTTCTCGCTTGGAAGGGCGGTGAGAGTACTCGGAGAGCGTGTGGGAATTATGTATTCCCCGTCAAACGCCTCATATCTTGCCTCCACCGAGACCGCCCTGGGACTTGCGTGGAGCGGAGGTGAGGGGATAATTATCGGAGAGGGCGGAGTATACGATTCCGTCTTTGCCGCAGGCTCTCTTGCCATACCCTGTCTGCACTTTGAGGAGAGCGGTGACAAGGTGCTTCTTACGGTTACCGACCGCGATTCACTTCCTCTTTCCCGCAGGCGTGAGAGGGAGCTTTCGGCAAGCTTTGAAAGACCCACGTCTCCCGTCGCCTCGGGAGAGGTCAAGTACTTTGACGGACTTGAGCTTCTTGAGGGACAGTATATGGCGGTGCTTCTTGATAACGCCTCGGAATCCCACGGCAGAGTGTGTATCCGTGACAGCGCCGACGGAAGAAGGCTTGCCTTATATCTTCCCGACACCGTGCTGTCGGAGAGCGGTGAATTTGTGCTGGACGTATCACGCCGTGAGCAGAAAATGTCCCTGCGCTTTGGGAAAAAGCGTCTTGATACCGAGCATTTGCAGGCACTCGTTTTAAAATATCTTATATCCCGAGGTCGCCGTCAAATCGTTCTTCCGTCAAGCGCTCCTACTGCTTTTGACACGGTTGCAAGAGCCTCGGGCTGTGAAATACTGCGAGCCTGCAAGAGCGTTGAAAATCGAAGGATATCCGCTCTTGCAACCTCGGATATATGGGCAAGAGACGTATTTTTTGCTATCCCTCTCGTTTATAAGGCTCTTGAATGGCACGGCTTTTCGGCTGAAAGGCTTGAGCGGACGGTCGATTCCTTGCCCGTATTCCTCTGTGTTAAGCGTGAGGTTGAGACCGAGGGCGTTTCGGTAGGACGGGTTATGCGTGCTCTTGAGCGTGAAAGGGGAGCGGTAGCAATGGCAGAGGGCGTAAGCCTCGGAGGAGTAAGGGTTATCCCCGACAGCCGTTCAAGGCTGAGGGTGGTTGCCGAGGCTTCAAGCACCGAGAGTGCCGAGGAGCTTTGCAATTTTGCGGAAAATATTATCAAAAATATCAAAGATGGTGAATAATACCTTGACAAACGTTTTTTGAGTGTGATAAAGTTAAGAAAGAAACTTTTTCGGAGGTATTTATGAAAAATATCATACTTGAAACACGTTTTGTGAAAATCGAAATATCGGGTGTTGATTCTTCCGTTTTGTCAATAGTTGACAAAAGAGACGGTAGTAGCATTATGGGAGAGAAGACTCCCTTTTTCCGACTTGCAGATAAGGAGGACAATGCCTTTGAGATAAAGAGCGTTACATTTTTAAACGGCGTTATCCTCGTTGATACCGCCGTCGGAATAATTGAGGTTGGAGTTGCGCTCTACGACGAGTGGTATTCCCTTGAGGTGTTGACCTCACTTCCGAAGGAGGCTTATCGCTTTGCCTTCGGCAGCCTTCTCTTTGATTACGACCTCGACGACGAAAACGCGCTCAGAGCGGCTGACGTTGCTATGACCGTCAACGCCAATCCCTGCTTCTATCCCAGCGGCTTAAACCGTGAGGTGAGGGGCGAGTGTCAGGAGCACCTCGGCGGAGCAATGGGCGCAAAGATTGGCTTTACAGTCGTGCCTCATTCTATCCTTCGCAAGACTCTCAAGACCGTCTGTGAGAATATCGACTCCGATAAGGGTATTATTTCAAAAAATGCGGGCGCTTGGGCAAGGGATTCGAGAATTGCCTTCGGCAGCTATATGTTTTCAATGGAGAGTACCCCCGAGTTTATTCAGCAAAACCTCCCCTTGTACAGAGAAATGGGCGTTGACCAGATAGACTTTCATCAGGGCGCGGGTACTATCCTTCAGGGTAACTTCAAGTATATGCGCTACGATACCCACGAGGCTTGGCGCGAAAACGTCATAAAGCCTCTCCGCGAAAACGGACTTGAGGCAGGTCTTCATACCTACGCTTATTATATCAACGAGGCTTGTCACGAGCTTTTGTCCGACCCGAAATGGCAGAAGATGCTTGATATGGAGGAGGTATTCACTCTTGCCGAGGACGTATCGGCAGATGCGGATTTCTTCCCGTCGGTTGAGTCTACCGCGGAGCTTTCCGACTATTACGGCTTCTTTACCCGTAACCTTCCTTATTTCCTCATAGGTGAGGAGATAGTGCGCTATACCAATCATCCCCAGGGCTTCAAGACCTGCGTGAGAGGTATAGGCGGTACAAAGCCCGTAGCTCATAAGAAGGGCGAGAAAATGCATCACCTTATTGGATGCTTCAACCTCTTTTCTCCCAAGCCCTCAAGCGAGCTTTTCAAGAAGATTGCACACAACACTGCCGACGCATACAATAACGGCGATTACGCAATGATATATCTTGATGCGCTCGACGGCATCGGCAGACACTGTGACAGAAGCGAGGCTTGGTATTACTGTGCGGTATTCGTGCACGAAATAGTTAAAAACTGTAAGGTGCCTCCCATTATTGAGTATTCGACAATGTACCCGTCCATATGGGCGGCAAGAGCGAGAATGGGCGCTTGGGATACTCCCTTCCGTGCCTATAAGAACTTCAACAACCGCCATCACCGTGAGAATTCCGAGTTCGTTGCCTGCCATTACGCTTGTACTCTCGGCTGGTATAACTATTATCCCACCACCGATACACAGCCCGGTAACTATCACACGAAGTATCATCACTGGGACGCCATTGACCATATGGGAGCTCTTTCGGTGCTTTACGATTATTCCACGGTGTTCAACAGTAATACTCACATCGTGCTTAAGCGCTACGCCGCATACGAGCGTAACGTGAAGCGCTATAAGGAGCTTTACTCCGACCTCCGCAAGTCCTTCTATTTCAGTGAGGATATTCTTGAGAAGGCGAGAAAGAACGAGCACGAGCTTGCAATTATCAAGAACGGCAAGAAATTCTCCTTCGTTGAGAAGAATTACGATGTCAAGAGATTTTACGATATTCAGGACGAGGAGCGCAATACCGCAAGCTTTGAAAACCCCTTCAAGCGTCAGACTCCCTTTATCCGTCTTGAAGCGGATATGTCAACCCTCGGTGCCGACCCGATCGTGCTTATGCCTCTTGACGAGAACAAGCCCGTCTCCGAGCAGCTTAAGGCTCACGAATTCGGCTGTGAGCTTGACCTCAACTCCAACCTCGTTTACACGGTGCGTGTAAAGGGTAACGGCAAAAAGGGTGCGATAGGCATCAAGACCCGTTGCGCTTCGCAGAGTGAGTTCGGCTACGGTCTTTACATCATCGAAACCGACTTTGAGGGCTGGCGTGAATTTGCTCTCTGCGAGTGTGACAACGGCGAGCGTCCCGACCTCTCCTTTGACCGCGAGGAGCACCTTTATCCTATCTATCGCTCGGGTCTCCAGACGGGCAGAGTTACCAAGGTCGAGCTTGAAGCGGACGGAGATATCGAGGGCGTTATGATGTCGAGCATCAAGGCTTGCCGTCAGGTATACAACGTCGTTAAGAATCCTACCGTCACAGTCGGCAAGGAGAGTGTAATGTTCGAGTGCGAGCTTATGTCCACCGACTTTGTTGAGTGGGATGGAGAGACCGCCAAGGTCATCGACCGCTACGGAAACGAAAAGACCGTCTGGTATCAGGGTACTGTTACCGTTCCCAAGGGACGCTTCAAGGCGACCGTCGGCTGTCAGGCATCTCTCAACGGCTGTCCCGTCAACCTTCATCTTACCGTCGGAACGACAGGCAATATAATCAAATAATCAAAAGGAAAGACTGCCTTGGCATACCTGCCGTAGAGCAGGTATGCAGTTATGATCGCCTTCGGCGAGTTTAGAGTTATGATTGGCTACGCCAAGTTATGATGTGCCTATGGCACAGTTTGAGGCAAGATGGCGATCATATCATAACGTTTGCAAAG
>JAFSID010000070.1 GCA_017439965.1 Clostridia bacterium
AGGCGCTAACCCCATGATTATCCGCAAGGGTATTCAGAAGGCTACCGAGACCGCAATCGAGGCTCTCGGCAAGAACTCCAAGAAGATAAAGGGCACCGAGGATATCGTTCGTATCGGTACCGTTTCCGCAGGCGACGAGCTTATCGGTAAGCTTATCGCTGACGCTATGGAAAAGGTTACCGCAGACGGCGTTATCACCGTTGAGGAGTCCAAGTCAGCAGATACCTACTGTGAGGTTGTTGAGGGTATGCAGTTCGACAGAGGCTACATCTCTCCCTATATGGTAACTGACACAGACAAGATGGAAGCGGTTATTGACGACGCATTCATCCTTATCACCGATAAGAAGATTTCCAACATTCAGGAGATACTTCCCCTTCTCGAGCAGATAGTTCAGGCAGGCAAGAAGCTCGTTATCATCGCAGAGGACGTTGAGGGCGAGGCTCTCTCTACCCTTCTCGTTAACAAGCTCCGCGGTACCTTCACCTGCGTTGCAGTCAAGGCTCCCGGCTTTGGCGACAGAAGAAAGGAAATGCTCCGTGATATAGCAATCCTTACGGGCGGTGAGGTAATCACAGCAGACCTCGGTCTCGAGCTTAAGGATATGACCGTTGCACAGCTCGGTCAGGCTAAGCAGGTTAAGATCAACAAGGAAAATACCATCATCGTTGACGGCGCAGGCTCAAGCGATGAGATAAAGGCAAGAATCGCTCAGATTCGCGCATCCATTGAGGCTACAACCTCCGACTTCGACCGTGAGAAGCTCCAGGAGAGACTCGCTAAGCTCGCAGGCGGTGTTGCAGTTATCAAGGTTGGTGCGGCAACTGAAGCTGAAATGAAGGAAAAGAAGCTTCGTATCGAGGACGCTCTCAACGCTACCCGTGCAGCAGTTGAGGACGGCATCGTTCCCGGCGGCGGAGTTGCAATCCTCAACGTTATCCCCGAGGTTAAGGCACTTCTCGACACCACCTCAGGTGACGAAAAAGTTGGCGTTTCCATCGTACTCCGCGCTCTTGAGGAGCCCGCTCGTCAGATTGCGGAAAATGCAGGCTTTGAGGGCTCTGTTGTAATTGACAAGATTCTTTCCTCGGGCAAGAAGGCATACGGCTTCAACGCATACACCGAGGAGTACGTTGATATGTTCGAGGCAGGCATTATCGATCCTACCAAGGTTACACGCTCTGCTCTCCAGAACGCATCCTCCGTTGCATCCGTTGCACTTACCACCGAGGTGCTCGTTGCAGACAAGAAGGAAGAAAATCCCGCTCCCGCAGCAGCTCCCAACCCCGGTATGGGAATGTATTAATCAACCGATAAAAAAGCTTACCGCACAGCATTTTGCTGTGCGGTATTTTTTTTGCTTGATTATTTTGCAAAAATATGGTAATGTATATAAGAACGGAGGGATATTGTGAAAAACAGCTTCTTGAATTTATTCGTGCATTTTGATGCAATAGTCTTTTTTGATACCGAGACCTCGGGACTGGACACTGCGCGCGAGCAGATTATCGAGCTTGCGGCTGTATGCATTGACAAAAACGGTATGATAGATGAAATGGACGAGTTTGTAAAAATGCCCGAGGGCAAAAGACTCGACCCGAAAATCATCGAGCTTACTCATATTACCGACGAAATGCTTGAAAAATACGGAATATCCCCGACTGATGCAGCGCGCAGATTTCACTCACTTATTGAAGGTAAAGGACGCCGTAGTGTTTTACTGATAGCGCATAACGCTCAGTTTGACCTTGAGTTCACAAGGCTATTTTTAAAGGGACATAAATTCAATACCGCGCTTAAATTCCTTGATACCGTGACGGTCTACAAGGACAGAGCCCCCTACCCTCACAGACTTGAGACGGCAATCACTCATTACGGACTGGAGGACAAGGTGCAAAACAGCCATCGTGCAATAGACGACGTCAAAGCGCTCGTTGAGGTCACACGCGCAATGAACGAGGAAAGACCCGATCTTCAGGATTACGTAAACCTATTCGGCTACAACGAAAAATACGGCGCACCTAAAATTAAAATTGCGGGAGTTACGTATAAGCCTCAGAGCTATACAAACTCCATCCGTCCCGAAAAGTATACACTTCCGAAGGCATAAAGAAAAGGCTAAGTCATCATTGATATAATCCCCTTAGAGTAGACACTTGAAAAAACAAAAAGTTTTCAAGACTACTTTAAGGGGGTTATTTTTATGCCAAGGAAATCGCACAAGAACAAGAAGTACAGTATTGAATTGAAAAGGCAAGCAGTACAAGATTG
>JAFSID010000071.1 GCA_017439965.1 Clostridia bacterium
ATAGGAAAAAATGCTCCAGAATGGACAAACCGAAGCCCGTCAGCGTACGAGTGTACGGTAGTGGCGAGGTTTGTTCATAGCCAAAAACATATGATTTATTCGAGAAAACTCATTTTTGAGTTTTTACCTTAATATTTATCTCTATTTGTTTTGATTTACAGTCTCATTTGCTTATGCTTTCTTGTTTTTGGCGGTCTGGACTTTTTTTACATCTCCTTTTGTCATATCGGTGTCAGGTTGGTGTCATTACAATCTTCCTTATATTATGGTAAAATTACCGTGAAAGGAAGTGATATTATGACAAAAAACGAAATTCCGAAAAACGCACGCGAGCTTGAAAAAAGAATAGACAAATACTTCAAGTCAAGACTCCGTGAGCAAATCGACAAAAACGGCGAGGTAGTGCTTGACAGCCACGGGAAGCCTATAAAAAAACAGGATATTCCCTTTACGCTGACGGGTCTTGCGCTTGCGCTTGGTCTTGACTCAAGAGAGGCATTGTATTCCTTTGAGGATGAGGAAATGCAAAGGCTTGTGAGACGGGCGGTTATGAGAATTGAGGAATATGCCGAGGAGCGCTTATTCTCAAAGGATTCCTTTTCGGGAGTCAAGCTTTTTCTCACCGTAAACTTTGACAGATGGCAGGACAACGACGAGTCGATTGAGGATGAATATCTGTTACCCGAGGAGGCAAAAAAATGGAGTGTATAAAAAGACCTCTGTCTAAAACAGAAAGGCTATTCTCAAAGTTGCACCCTTATCCAAAGCAAAAGGATTTCTTCACCGCAACCGCTCCGAGAATTGCTTACGGAGGAGCAAGAGGTGGCGGAAAAAGCTGGGCAATGAGAGTAAAGCTTATGCTCCTTGCTCTATCCTATCCTGGTATTCAAATTCTGCTACTTCGCCGTACCTTTCCCGAGCTTCGAGAAAACCACATTATACCGTTACAAAAGGCTCTTCGCGGACTAGCGCTTTACAAGGATTCAACAAAGGAGTTCTTATTCCGTAACGGAAGCAGAATAAAGCTCGGCTACTGTCAGAATGAGTCGGACGTGCTTCAGTATCAGGGGCAGGCGTATGAGGTCATCGGTATGGAGGAGGCAACGCAATTCACCGAGCTTCAATATATCGCTTTGACCGAATCAAACAGACTTTCGGGCTCGGTTACGGGTTTTTCTCCGCGTATGTATTTCACCTGCAACCCGGGAGGTATCGGTCATTCCTGGGTAAAAAGGCTCTTTATCGACAGAGATTACCGTCAGGACGAAAAGGCTGAGGACTACGTTTTCATACCGTCAACGGTATTTGATAACGAGTACATTATGGGACAGAATCCCGAGTACGTAAGAACCCTGAAAAATCTTCCAGAGGCACGAAGAAGGGCTATGCTGTACGGTGATTGGGATGCTTTTGAGGGACAGTATTTTCCCGAATTTTCAAGAGAGGTACACACCTGCACACCGTTTGAGATACCGACGGAGTGGACGAGATTTGCCGCCTTCGACTACGGTCTCGATATGACGGCGTGCCTTTGGCTTGCCTTTCCACCGTCAAGAAAAAGACTGTACGTTTATCGGGAATTATACGAGCCAAATCTGATTTTAAGCGTTGCGGCAGAAAAAATCCTGTCAATGTCGGAGGGCGAGAAAATACGTTATTACGTTGCGAGTCCCGACCTTGCGGGAAGACGTCAGGACAGCGGTAAGACGGGCTTTGATATTCTATCCTCAAGCGGTCTCAGAGGCGTAACTCCAGCCTGCAACGACAGAATTGCAGGCTGGAGAATGGTAAGAGAATTTTTAAAGCTCAGTGAGGAAAACGAGCCCGTGCTCACGATATTTTCCTCCTGCACAAATCTTATAA
This sequence comes from Clostridia bacterium, assembly GCA_017439965.1. Taxonomy (GTDB): domain Bacteria; phylum Bacillota; class Clostridia; order Oscillospirales; family SIG627; genus RGIG6353. Next base: position 1,864 of record JAFSID010000071.1, read on the forward strand.
GAACTCTTCCCCGACTCACCTTTGACACAAGGATACCCGAGGACGTGTCGGGAACACCTCACGAGCTGACACACGCTCCCGACGCGCTGCGATACGCATTGATGTCCTCGGGCTTCATTCTCGGACGGGAAATCATCGGAGAAAAGGAGGAATATTTCAGTCCTCTCTCAGAATGGAACAAGGGACGTGACAGAAATTATACGAGCTTTATCCTTTCCTGACAGATGAAACGTCAACCTTGATTTTGGCAATTTCCTCTTTGGTTACCCTTTTACCCTTGACAAATCTTTCAATTTTCATAAAATCACCCCAAAAAAATTATTGACTCAGAATGATTTTTTATTCTTATCAAGGCAAGAATTTAACGGGGTGATTTTTTTGAAAAAGCATACGGCACTTTACACGAGGGTTTCAACCGAGGCACAAGCCGAGGAGGGATATTCAATTGAAGCGCAGAAAAGACTGCTCGAAGCGTGGTGCGTATCCCGTGAGGTAGACTCCTTTGAGTTTTATACGGATGCAGGCTTTAGCGGAAGTAATCTTGAAAGACCTGAAATAAAAAGACTTCTTGAGAATATAAGAAAAGGGCTTGTTGATACTGTTGCGGTATATAAGCTTGACAGACTTTCAAGAAGTCAGAAGGATACGCTGTATCTTATCGAGGACGTATTCAATCCCAACGGGGTTGGCTTCGTTTCACTCAGTGAAAATATGGACACGGCAACGCCTATCGGTCGCGCAATGCTCGGTATAATGTCGGCATTTGCACAGCTTGAGCGTGAAACGATACGTATTCGAACGAGAATGGGTATGAAGGAGAGAGTTAAGAAGGGCTTATGGATGGGAGGCGGAAAAATCCCCTTCGGGTACAGCTACGATAAGGAAAGCGGTACTCTTATCAAAAACGAGGACAGTGAAACGGTTAAAAAAATATACTCAATGTATCTTCAGGGCTATTCACCGTCTTATATAGCAAAGGCTTTGGGACTGAAATACGAAAAGCTCGTTGTACAAATTCTCAAGCGTAAAACGAATATCGGCGCAATTCCTTATAAGGACGAGGAATACGAGGGACTTCACGAGCCTATCATTGACAAGGAGACGTATTTGCTTGCACAGGAGGAAATGAGAAAGCGCTCGCGTCATATTGACGGAGGAGTGCATCTGTTATCGGGGCTTTTGTACTGCGGACTCTGTGGCGCGAGGATGAGATATCAGAAATGGGGCAAAAACGGCTACAAGCTGGTTTGCTATTCAACGCAAAATTCAAAGCCGTACCTTGTCAGAGACCCGAATTGCAGGGCTGAGCGTATATGGGCAGATGAGGTCGAGGGATACGTGCTTGACGACCTTTTTACGATGCAATTAAAGAAGGATAAAAAGAGAGAGGGCGATGACACAAGGCAATTGGAGAGCAAGCTTAAAAAGCTTCAAAAAAAGCTTGAAAGACTTTACGGCATATACGCTGACGGAGACGATACGGTGCTCGAGGTAATACGGCAGATAAAAGCCGAAATTCAGGAATGTCGGGAGCTTATCGGTGAGGCAGAACGTAAAAGCTTGCTTCACAAGGAGCGATATTCAATAATCGAAAATGCGGAGAGGCTTTCGGAAATATGGGATACCTTGACGGACGAGGAGAAAAAGAGGATCGTCAAGAGTGTAGTGGAAAGAATAACCGTATATCCCGAAAAGATTGAAATCAGATACTATTGATATCTTGCTTATCACTCACTCAGGCCCCCTTCAGAGCACGGCTTGTAACGGGTTTTTACGGCAGAGAATTGACCAATTGAGTCTAAATTATTAAAAAACTTAAAAATGTTGGTAAAAAAATACAAAAAAATTTCAAATACCTATTGATTTTTATAACTTTTTACTGTAAAATATAAGTGGATGAAAGAAAAAAACTCATCCAAGGCAAACACCTTAATTTTCCAACAGAAAGGCGGTTTACACTTATGGTTAAACTCATCATCGGACTTAAAGGCAGCGGAAAAACAAAGCATCTCATCGAGCTTGCTAACTCGGCTGTTGAAACCTCTCCCGGCAACGTTGTATGCATTGAAAAAGGTAACAAACTTCTTTTTGATGTTCGTCATCAAGTAAGACTTGTCGATACAGCAGTATTCGGTATTGAATCTGCAAAAGAGCTTTACGGTATGGTTTGCGGTATTATCGGAGCAAATTACGATATCAAGGACATCTTCATTGATTCCTCTCTCAAGATTTGCGGAAACGATAAGGATGAATTCGTATGGTTCATCGAGGCTCTCAACAAGCTCACCACCGAAAGAGAAATCAACTGCGTAACCACCGCATCCATTGCGGAAGAGGAGCTTCCCGAGGCTCTTACAAAGTACATCATTTAAGCTTATTTTTAGGTCTGTGTAGGAGCGCAGTAATGCGTTCCTACATTTTTTAGGAGATAAAAATGGATTGGATAAAAATTAACGTCACCTGCGAAAAAGAGTGCCCTGCTACCTTCAGCGAGGATATTGCTAACCTTCTCATTATCTCGGGTGTTGATACGTTTACCACCGACGATTTTTCCGACCTCGAGGAAACACTTTCTCAGGGCGGTATTTTTTATGATTACATAGACGACGAGCTTCTCTCTCTTCAAGGCTCGACTCCCGTCGTGCACGCATTTCTGACTCCCGACGAGGAGGGTGAGGAAATATGCAACGCGGTATATAAAGCACTTGAGGAATTAAAGAGCACAAATCCCGAATACTCAACACTCAAATGGGACAGAGACTCCGTTCGCGACGAGGACTGGGAAAATAACTGGAAGGAATTTTTCAAGCCCTTTCCCGTCGGAGACAAGCTTTACGTCAAGCCTACCTGGGAGGAGCTTGGTGAGGATGCAAGGGGCAGATATATAATCGAGATAGACCCGTCCTCATCCTTCGGTACGGGTACTCACGCAACGACAAAGCTTTGTCTTGAGAGGCTTGAAAAAATACAAACCGAGAATACGCACGTTCTCGACATGGGATGCGGAAGCGGAATACTTTCTATCGGAGCACTTCTTTTAGGTGCTAAAAGTGTCGTTGCCGTTGATATTGACGAGGTTGCATCAAGAATCGCTAAGGAGAATCTCGAAAACAACGGCTTTGACTCAAACCGTGTAACAGTTCTTTGCGGTAACGCGCTTGAGGATGAGTCGCTCGTTAAGACGATTGGAGAGGGCTTCGACGTAATTTGCGCAAACATCGTTGCGGGAATAATCGTTGAAATGTCTCCCCTCTTTATGTCTGTTTTAAATAACGGCGGATACCTTATTGCCTCCGGAATAATCTCCGAACGAGAAACCGAAGTAAGAATTGCCCTTGAAAAAGTCGGTTTTAAGGTGGTTGAGACGGCATCCGAGGACGATTGGTCGGTCATTCTTGCCCAAAAAATATGAACAAATAAAAAATTATTTGAAATTTTCAACAAAAATTTGCACTTTTTCTTTGACAAATGGAACAAAATGTTGTATAATATTGTTGATTGTATACAAACAGTTAATATATTTATTTGATTACTTCTACAAAAGGTGCTTATATGCCTAAGTTTTTTCTGCCTCAAGGCTCATCCTATGCAGTCGGAGACACAGTTATAATCGACGGTGACGATGCCTTTCACATCTCTCACACTTTGAGAATGAAAAGCGGTGAGGAGATAAATCTCACCTCAACAGACGGTATCGAATACAAAACGGTTATAGAATCGGTTGACAGAGCTACGGTTCACTTAAGAGTTCTTTCTGTCTCTCTCAATCAATCCGAGCCTAAAATATTCTCACGTCTCTTTCAAGCACTTCCCAAGGGAGACAAAATGGAGACCGTCATTCAAAAGGCGGTTGAGCTTGGAGTGAGCGAAATATATCCCGTTGAGTCATCCCGCTGTGTTGTACAGCTTGATGAAAAACGTGCCGCAAAGAAGCTTGAGCGTTGGCAGAAGATTTCCGAGGAGGCGTCAAAGCAATGCGGTCGCGGTATTATCCCAAAAGTGCATATGCCTATCCCCTATTCAGAGGCGCTTTCGGAAATGGTGAAGAGCGACCTTTACTTCATCTGCTACGAAACGAGTCTTGAAAACAATCCGCGAGCACTTCTTTCAAAGGGCGGATTTGAATCTGTGGCATTTTTCATCGGTCCCGAGGGCGGTATTTCTCCCAAAGAGATTGAGGAAGCACATTCAATGAATATCCCGGACGTAACACTCGGTAAGCTGATTCTTAGGACGGAAACTGCGTCCACAGCAGTTCTTTCAATGATTTTATACGAGACTGAATTTTAAGCTCTCGGCGTAATATAAATAAGAAGGAGTTCAAACCATGTCTAACAGACTTTTCCAAAGCATTGTACATCAAATGAAGGATTCCATCGACAGAACGATAGGCGTTGTCGATAAAAGCGGCACAATCATTGCCTGCAGTGAGCTTGTGAGAATAGGCGAGGTGCTTGAGGGCGTTGGTGAGGAGCTTACCTATACCAACGATGCATTCCACCTTAATTCCTTCACCTTCCATCCCATCAACAATCACGGAAAAATCGAATACGTGGTATTTATTGAGGGTGTTGACGAGGTAGCAGACAACCTCGCAACAGTGCTTCACGTTTCTCTCGGAAGCATAAAAACACTTTACGATGAAAAATACGACAAGGCAAGCTTTATCAAGAACGTAATTCTTGATAACATTCTTCCCTCGGATATTTACGTTAAATCCAAGGAGCTTCATATCAACAACGACACGCCGAGAATTGTATATCTCATAAAGTTTACGTCAAAGTCGGATATCGTTCCGCTTGACGTTATGCAGAATCTTTTCCCCGATAAAAATAAGGACTACGTTATCGGTGTAGGTGAGCACGATATAGTGCTTGTACGAGACCTCAAGTCTCCCGTTGACCTTGACGATATCGACAAGACCGCAAGAAACATCGTTGATACTATAAACACCGAGTTTTACGTTAAGGTTTTGGTTGGTGTCGGCACGGTCGTTGATTCGGTCAAGGAGCTTGCGCGCAGCTTTAAAGAAGCACAGATTTCAATCGAGGTCGGCAAGGTATTCGACACCGAAAAGAACATCGTTCATTACGACAACCTCGGTATCGGCAGACTTATTTATCAGCTTCCCAACACGCTTTGCGAGATGTTCCTCGGAGAAGTATTCAAGAAGGGTGCGTTCGAGGCTCTTGACCGTGAAACGCTCATCACCATTCAGGCGTTCTTCGAAAACAACCTCAACGTATCGGAAACCTCAAGAAAGCTTTTCGTACATAGAAATACTCTCGTGTACAGACTTGAGAAAATCAAAAAGCTCACGGGTCTTGATCTCCGCGAGTTTGAGCACGCAATCACCTTTAAGGTTGCTCTTATGGTCAAGAAATATCTTTCATCAAAGCCATCTAAATTTTAAACCTTTTGCACAACGCAGAAATGCGTTGTGCTACTGTTGATAGTGCTCTCCACACCATATTCACAAGCAAAGGATATTAAAATGATAAAATTCACAAACGTGTCTAAAACCTACGGTGATAACACGCACGCCCTTCGCAATCTCACACTTGAGATAAAGGACGGAGAGTTCGTTTTTATCGTTGGTCCAAACGGCGCAGGAAAAACAACACTCACAAAGCTTATGCTTCACGAGGAATTACCTACGTCGGGTAAGATAGAAGTAAACGGCTACGACGTCGTAAACATAAAGAAGCGTCATATTCCCCATCTTCGCCGTACGGTCGGTGTAGTTTTTCAGGATTTTAGGCTTTTTGAAAAAATGACCGTATTTGATAACATTGCCTTCGCAATGCACGTTGTAGGAACACCTAAGCGTGTAATCAAGAAAAAGGTTCACACACTCTTAAAGCTGGTTGAGCTTGAAGGAAAGGGCGGTAGCTATCCTTATATGCTCTCAGGCGGTGAGCAAAGACGAGTTGCCCTCGCGCGCGCACTGGCAAACAATCCCGATACCATTATCGCCGACGAGCCTACCAGTAACTCAGACAAAAACTCAAGCGAACATCTTATGCGACTTCTCGCAAAGGTTCAGGAGCACAATAAAACCGTCATAGTTATTACCCATGACCTTTCGGCAGTCAAGAGACTTGACAAGAGGGTTATTACTCTTGCCGATGGAGCCGTAATCAGTGACATACCCGGAGGTGATAACGATGAGGAAAACTAAATCAATCAAGCTCGGATATTCACTCAAGCTTGCGCTGAACGGACTTTTCAAAAACCGCGTTATGACCTTTTCATCAGTGCTCGTTCTCTTTTCCTGCCTTGTAATTATGGGCTCGTTCCTTCTCGTTGCCGTTAACGTAAACGAAAACGTTAACAAGATAGACGGCTACAACAAAATCGTAGTATTTGCCGAGAAGGATACCAACGACTACGACCTTGAGCTTATGCGAGAGGCTCTTGAGAGAATCGACGGAGTTGAGTCCGTGGTATTCAAATCAAACGAAGAAGCACTCGAGGAACAGCTTTCCGAATACAATCTTCAATCGGAATTTCTGCTTGAAATGTACCGTGACGATAATCCTCTCAAGGATTCCTTCGTTCTGACATACGAGCCTAATGCAAGCGTTGAAACTATCAAGCTTCACATCGACAACACGGTTGACCACGTCGCAAAATACAACATCAATATGGACGTCGTAACACAGATAAACGGACTTAAGAATGCGTTTGCAATCATTGCTTCCTGGCTTATGATACTTCTGTTCGTTGTGTCCATATTCGTTATCATCAATACAGTCAAGCTGTCCGTATACGCAAGACGCGACGAAATCGCTCTTATGAGATACATCGGCGCAACCGACCTGTTTATATCTCTTCCCTATCTTATCGAGGGTCTCATAATCGGTATCGTTTCGGCGGCGCTTGCATTCGGCGCACAGTTCCTTCTTTACAAATATCTTATGCTCGACCTTATCGGCAGATACGATATTATTACGATTATCCCATTTGCAGAGCTTCGCAATATTATCATCCTCGGCTTTACCGTAATCGGCATTGCAATGGGCTTTACAGGAAGTATTATTTCGCTTAAGAAGTATAACAAGGAAAACGCATAAAGGAGACGATATGAAAAAAGGATTATTCCGTTTTTTAACTGTTTTTCTATTACTCTTTACCGCGGTTGCCGTTCTCAATTCAAGCAATGCACCAATTACCCTTGCGGAAAAGACTATACAAGAAAATAAGAACGAGGTTTCAAGGCTCGAAAATACGCTCGGCTCAAAGCAGAGTGATATTGCATATCTTCGAAAGCAAATAGACGAGGCTAAGAAAAACGTACAGAATCAAGCAGGCGTTAAAAATCTCCTCGACAAAGAAATAGAGGGCATTCAGGATGAAATAAGCATCACGCGTGAGCTTATTTCACAGTACGAAATACAGATTGAAGCCAAGAACAACGAAATATCCGTTATCGACTCAAACATAAACGATGCGGTTGAGCTTATCAAGGAGCGTCTCATCATTCAGCACGAAACGGGTAACAGCTCTATGATATCCTTCATTCTCGGCTCAAACGATTTTGCCGAGCTTTTAACGAGAATTGAAATCGCAAACGAGCTTTTTGAATACGACCAGGAGATAATCGACGGGCTTAATTACGACCGTTCACTCCTTGTGTCAGCGCAAAACGAGCTTCAGCTTCTCCTTGACAAGTGCAAGACCACCGAGGAAGGACTCTCCTCAAGAGAGGCAGAGCTTGAAACGAAGGTAGCGGATGCGACTGCGTACCTTAATCAGCTCAAGAGCAACGAAACCTTCCTTGAAAACTCAATGGCAGCAAAAGAAAGGGAGCTTCGTGAGATTCAGAACGAAATCAAGGAGCTTCTCAACACAATCGCTCTTCAGGAGAGGGCTGATTACTCAAACGATGAATTCCGCTTCCCTCTTCCCTACGACGTATGGTACGTTAACACGGGAGGCTTTGGAATCCGTTATTGGAACAACGGCAGACAGACAGACTTCCACAGAGGCGTTGACTTTGCGGCGGCGTACGGTACCGACATTCTTGCAACAAACAGCGGTACGGTTATCCGCAGTAATTACTCAAGCAGCTTCGGTAACGTTGTCGTAATTGACCACGGTGGTGGAATTTGCTCGCTTTATGCTCACGCATCCCAGCGACTTGTTTCATACGGAGACGTCGTAAAAAAGGGTGACGTTATAGCAAAAATCGGAAGCACGGGAGACTCAACGGGAAATCACCTTCACTTCTGTATTCTTGAAGACGGTGAATACGTTGACCCGATGAATTACATATCCGAACCTTAAGGGGCAAAATATGAACAGAAAAATACCGTTCAGCGCATGTATTGTGCTAATGCTTATTACGGCAATCTTTACCTATCAGATAACCTTCATATCAGACCAGGCACGCTACGTTGATAAGGTTGCCTCAATAACTCAATCTCCATCTGATGATCCGAAGCTTTCGGAGGTAAAGTATTACGTTAACAATTATTTCGTCAAGGACTACGATAAGGAATACGTAAACGATGCCGCGGTTATCGGTTATATCTTAGGCTTGCAGGATCCTCATTCCTCCTATTATACAAAGGAACAGTTCGAAGAACTTAACGATACGACTCAAGGCGGTGCAACGGGAATCGGTATCAGAATATTCAACAATCTCAACACCAATGAAATGACGATATTCGAGGTTGTTGACGGCTCACCTGCCAAGGAAGCTGGTATACAAAAGGCAGACGTTATCGTTGCGGTAAACGACAAGCCTTACAGTGAGCTTGGCTACGAGGGAGCGTATCTTGAGCTTCTCGGAAACGAAGGAGAATCGGTTGATATTACTCTCAAGCGTGGCGAGGAGGAAATAAGAATCACGATAGTACGCCGTCATTTTGAACAGCAGACGGTCACCTACAAGCTTTGTGATACGGCGTCAAATGTCGGCTACGTCAAGATTTATTCCTTTGACCTCGGCACGACCGAGCAATTCAAGAACGCCATTGAAAAGCTTCTTGAAATGGGAGCGACCTCATTTATATTCGACGTTCGTTCAAATCCCGGAGGCACTCTTGATTCGGTTTCCAAGGTGCTTGACTACCTCCTCCCCGCAGGACCTATTATAAGAATGGTCAACAAGACGGGCGAGACCGAGATTATCAAGTCCGACTCAGCGGAGCTTTCAGCGCCGATGGTCGTGCTTGCAAACGGCTCTTCGGCAAGTGCGGCAGAGCTTTTCACAAGCGCTCTTATGGATTACAACAAGGCAACGTTTATCGGTAACAAGACCTACGGAAAGGGTACAATACAGACGAGCTTCAAGCTTTCGGACGGTAGCGGTATAAGGATTTCGACGCAGTATTATCTGCCTCCCTTCTCCGCAAGCTTTGACGGACTGGGAATTGAGCCTGACATTGAAATTAATATCAGCGAAGAGAATTTAGCTGTATTTTATCTTTTAACCGAAACGCAGGATGAACAGCTTTCTGCGGCAATCGACTACTTGAAACAGTAATAAACACCGTGAAGGGAGTAAATAAAATGAAAAAAACAATTGTAACTAAAGAAGGTCTCTTAAAGCTTCAGGAGGAGCTTAACGAGTTAAAAACAGTCACCCGTGTTAAAGTCGGTGAGGATCTCAAAAAGGCAAGAGCCTTCGGTGACCTTTCCGAGAACAGCGAATACGACGAGGCAAAGAACGAGCAGGCTAAGGTTGAGGGACGAATCCTCGAGCTTGAAGAGCTTCTCAAGAACGTTGAGGTCATTGAGGAGACCGAGACCAAGAAGAGCTCAGGCATCGGCTTCGGTGCTACCGTAACAGTCGTTGACGAGGCAACTCAGGTTGAAGCAGAATACACTATCGTTGGTACCGCTGAGGCTAACTTCCTTGAGAACAAAATAAGCAACGAGTCTCCCGTTGGTGCGGCGCTCTTCGGCAGAAAGACAGGCGATGTCGTAACCTTTGACACCCCCGCAGGAAAGAGAACTCTCAAAATCAAGAAGGTTTCAAAAAACAAATAAAGGACTAACAACTATGGAAAATAACGTTAACAACACACCCGAAACAATCGAAGAGGAGGTCAGCCTTAACGACCAGATCGTCGTTCGCCGCGAGAAGCTTGACGCTTTGCGTGCAGCAGGCGCTGACCCTTATGAAATAACCAAGTACGACGTTACCGCTTACACTCAGGATATCCGCGATAAGTTCGAGGAGCTTGAGGGTCAGGAGGTTTCCGTTGCAGGTCGTCTTATGAGCCGTCGTGATATGGGCAAGGCAAACTTTATCGACCTTCACGACGTTCAGGGCAAGATTCAGATTTACGTAAAGATTGACGATATCGGTGAGGACAGCTTCGCCGAGTTCAAGAAGTGGGACCTCGGTGACATTATAGGCGTTGAGGGTATGGTATTCAGAACACGCAGAGGTGAAATATCTATCCACGCTCACAAGGTTAAGCTCCTTTCAAAGTCTCTCCTTCCCCTTCCCGAAAAATTCCACGGACTCAAGGACCAGGAGACCCGTTACCGTCAGAGATATCTTGACCTCATCGTTAATCCCGAGGTTAAGGACACCTTTGTAAAGCGCTCTCTCATTCTCCGTGAGCTTCGCGCATATCTCGACTCCAAGGGCTTCCTTGAGGTTGACACTCCCATTCTCACTCCCTTTGAGATTGGCGCGTCTGCCCGTCCCTTCTATACTCATCACAACACTCTCGATATGGATATGGTGCTCCGTATTGAGACAGAGCTTTACCTCAAGCGTCTTATCGTCGGCGGTATGGACAGAGTTTACGAGGTTGGACGTATCTTCCGTAACGAAGGTATGGATCCCAAGCATAACCCCGAATTTACTTCAATTGAGCTTTATCAGGCTTATACCGACTATTACGGAATGATGGATCTCGTTGAGGAAATGATGAAGACGGTTACCGAAAAGGTTTGCGGTACTCTTCAGCTTAACTATCAGGGCAAGGAAATTGACCTTTCTCACTGGGAAAGACTTACAATGGTTGACGCTGTTAAGAAGTACAGCGGCGTTGACTTCAATGAGGTTAAGACCGACGAGGAGGCAATCGAGCTCGCAAAGAAGCATCACGTTGAGCTTCCCGAGGTACCCAGCAAGGGCGCTATAATTGCAGAGTTCTTCGACGCGTTCGTTGAAGAGAACCTCATCCAGCCCACCTTCATTTACGATTATCCCGTTGAAATAAGCCCCCTCGCAAAGCGTAAGCCCGAGGATCCCGCATTCACCGAGCGCTTTGAGTACTTTATCAACGCTACCGAGTTTGGCAACGCCTTCTCCGAGCTTAACGACCCGATTGACCAGAGAGGAAGATTTGAGCGTCAGGTTGCCGAGAGAAAGCAGATAGACCCCAATACCAAGGCTCAGGTTGACTACGATTATATCACCGCTCTTGAGTACGGTATGCCTCCCACGGGAGGTCTCGGCTTCGGTATCGACCGTCTTGTAATGCTCCTTACCGACAGCGCTTCTATCCGTGACGTGCTTCTCTTCCCCACAATGA
>JAFSID010000072.1 GCA_017439965.1 Clostridia bacterium
TGATATAATCCCCTTAGAGTAGACACTTGAAAAAACAAAAAGTTTTCAAGACTACTTTAAGGGGGTTATTTTTATGCCAAGGAAATCGCACAAGAACAAGAAGTACAGTATTGAATTGAAAAGGCAAGCAGTACAAGATTGGAACGAAGGACATGGGAGTCAGTATTCAATCTGCAAAAAGTATGGGATTTTAAGCCATACTACTTTGCAAAAATGGATTATGTGGTATAATGGTCATAGAGAATACAAGGAGCGCAGTAGTGCCAAAGGAGAAATCTATATGACCAAAGGAAGAAAGACCACACAAGAAGAACGCGCAGAGATCGTTGCATTCTGCATTGAACACAACAAGGATTACGGTTTAACGGTAGAAACCTACAATGTGTCGTACCAGCAGATCTATGCTTGGGTGCGCAAGTATGAAGAAGGCGGAGTGGACAATCTAAAGGATAACCGAGGCAGAACGAAACCTGCCGAAGAAATGACCGAGATTGAAAAACTCAAAGCTGAAATGAAGATACTTGAAGCTAAGAACCGACAGCTTGAAATAGAGAACGAATTCATAAAAAAATTGCAGGAACTCATAGGGGGTGGTCGCTGACAGGAGTACGGCAGGAATACATCTACATAACAATAGAATGTCTTAACACGCATAGAGGTTATTCCGTAAAAGAAATGTGTGTTGCATTGAATTTGAATAGATCTTCGTATTACAAGTGGAAAAGCAGAAAACAGAGCAAAAGCGAGCTTTTAAACAGACAAATTACGGAATACGTAAAGGATTTCTATGAGGAAAGCAACGGTGTTCTCGGTTACAGACAGATGTGTATTAACATTAACCGAGAAAAGATAGACGAGCTTCCTCACATAATTAACGTTAAGAGAATTCGTCGCATTATGCAGATACTTGGACTTAAGTCTGTAATTCGCAGAAAACGCCCGGATTACGTTAAATCCACACCTGAAATTACTGCCGAGAATATTTTGAACAGGGATTTCAAAGCAACAGTTCCGTTTGAAAAGTGGTTAACGGATGTTACCGAATTTAAGTATTACGTTGGTCCGGAAGTGAAGAAGCTTTATCTTTCCGCAATACTTGATCTTTATGACAGACGTATTATTGCATACAAGATAGGTGACAGCAACAACAATGAGTTGGTTTTTACAACTTTTGATGAAGCAACAAGTCTTTACCCTAATGCGAAACCAATATTTCATAGTGACAGAGGATTTCAGTATACCAACAAGGTGTTTCACCAAAAGCTTGTTGATGCAGGTATGATCCAAAGTATGTCCCGTGTCGGCAGGTGCCTTGACAATGCTCCGATGGAAGGCTGGTGGGGCATCTTAAAATCTGAAATGTACTATCTTAAAAAATTTACAAGCCGTGAATCTCTCGTTTCCGCTATTGAAAACTATATACGTTTTTACAATACTCGCCGTTACCAGAAGCGTCTGAATTGTATGACGCCTTGCGAGTATTATTTCGCCACCGCCGCGTGACGAAAATCTCCCCCTGCTGCGCAGCAGGGGGAGATGAAAGAATCTTATTCAATTAACAATTTCTTTTTGTTTTTTACGCTGTCTACTTGACAGGGGGCACATTACATCGACTTAGCCTTATTTATTTTATACGGTTGGATATCCAATCTCACTTTCAAATTCCATCATCTTATCAAACTGACGGAGACCGTCGATGGAGTTCTTTTCGGTGAGGTTACAGCCTGCCGCCGCACCTGCAACGCGGAGAGAATACTCAGGGTCAAATTCCTTATAGAGTGAGTAGAGCATACCTGCGCAGAAAGCGTCGCCTGCACCGACCTTACCCTTGATCATATCCTTGGTAAGATTGAGAGAAGGAAGGTAATAAACCGTATCATCGCGTCTTGCATACCAACCACCCTCTGGAGCGTGGATACAAACTACCTCACGAACACCCATTTCAAACAGAGCCGCAATAACGTCCTTAATGCCATTCTGCTTAATCTTTCCGTCTGCATCTCTTACGGAAATGCCCGTAACGAGAGACGCTTCTACCTCATTGAAGATGAGGTAATCACAGTGAGGCAAGCAAGGAGCAACGACACGGGTAAAACGGTCGGATGCCTCGGAAACAACGTCAATTGAGGTCTTAATGCCCTTTGCTGAAACCTCGGCAAGAGTACGCGCCATTACGGTGCCGTACATATCGTCTGGCTCGTCAAACTTATCAAGAAGAAGAGCGTAGCCGATGTGGAATATATCAGCGTTAAGGCTGTCAACGTTTATATGCTCGGGACCAAAGAGAGCGTTTGCGCCTCTTCCGTGGAAGAAAGTACGCTCGTTGGTGGATAAATCGGACATAACGTCTGAGAAGGATGTGAAGGAATCGTCGGTCGTAATAACGCCCTCAATATCAATACCGAGTCCCGACATAACCTCCTTTATGTAATCACCGTCTGCATCACGTCCGACCATACCGATTGCCGCAACGTTTATCTCGGGGTCGATTATTGCTATATCGGCAGCAGTGTTACAAACACATCCGCCGACACCCTTGTCAACGACTCTTACGTTAGTAAGCATACCGGGTGTGGGATAATTATCACACATTTTTACGTGATCGACAAGCATATTGCCCGCTATAATAATACCTTTATTCATAACTGAATCCTTTCATATAAAGCAATACAAAGTATTTAAATGTCAAAAAAGATATTTATCTCTGTATATTATAACAGATATCTTCAAATATTGCAAGAGTTTTATTTTTATTGTCTCAAAACTCAAAAAGATATTGACAAAGTATCACTATTCATGTTACTATATCGTTATAGACTATAACGATATAGTAAGGAGGAAATTATGAAAGCAGTAAACAACAGAATAACACTTGCGCTATTTTTCGGCAACAGAGGCTTCTTTCCGGGTGAGGTAGTTGCGGGAGCTCGGCAGGAGCTTTGCCGAGCTGTCAGAGAGGCGGACATCGACTACATATGTATGGATGAATGTATGACGAGATACGGAGCGGTCGAAACGGTTGAGGAGGGCAGGCTTTTCGCTAAATTCCTTGAGGATAATCGCGGAAAATTCGACGGCATAATCGTTTGTATGCCAAATTTCAGCGACGAAAACGGTGCGCTTATTGCCCTCGAAAATGCAGGCGTGCCAATACTCATCCAAGCCTATCCCGATAAAATAGGAGAAATGGATTTTGCCCACAGGCGTGATGCAATGTGCGGAAAGCTTGCGCTCTGTAACGTGCTCAATCAAGCAGGTATCCCCTACACTCTCACAAAAAAATTCGTAGTCTCTCCTACCGACGAGAGCTTCAAGGCAGACCTTCAGCGCTTTGCCGGAATATGCCGCGTAGTCAAGGGAATGAAAAACGTCCGTATTGGCTCGGTCGGTGCAAGAACGACGGCGTTTAAAACTGTAAGAGTTGACGAAATGACGCTGCAGAGGAACGGAATTGACGTAGTGGCTCTTGATTTAAGCGAGATCTTTCAGAGAGTCAAGAGGGTCACCGATAAGGAAATGAACGAGAAAAAGGCGGATATTCTTCAGATTACGGATTTTTCCGATTATCCCGAGTCAAAGCTTGACGCAATGGCAAGGGTTCAAGCCGTCTTTGAGGATATCGTGAAGGAATACGAGCTCGACGCAGTTGCAGTCCGTTGCTGGAACGAGTTCCAGACCGAGCTTGGCATTGCACCGTGTACCACTCTTTGCCTCTTGAATGAAATCGGTATCAGCGCGGCGTGTGAGGTTGATATCCCCAACGCTGTAATGATGAGAGCGCTCTCGCTTGCTTCAAACACTCCGTCAATGCTTCTTGACTACAATAACAATTACGGAGAGGAGGATAACAAGGTCATTATGTTCCATTGCGGTCCCGTTGCCCCCTCAATGCTCAACGGAAAGGGTAAAATAATCGAGCATCTTATGTTCAAAAAATCCTTCGGTGAGGGCAGCGGAGTAGGCGTAAACAAGGGCAACATCAAATCGGGCGATATAACCTTCGGAAGCACGAGAACGGAAAACGGAAAAATATGCGCTTTCGTTACCGAGGCGGTCTTTACCGACGATAATATCGAAGAGGAATTTTTCGGTAGCGGAAAGGTTGTGGAAAAGGAGAATATCAACGAGCTTTCCAACTACCTTGCAACAACGGGCTACAAGCACCACGTTTCAATAACCTACGGCAACTGCGCTGAAATTATAAATGAAGCGTTTTCAAAATACTTGAAATACGATATCGATTTGATTTAAGGAGAAACAGATATGAACAAGCTTGGCATATTTATGAATTTCTGGGAGAAAAACTGGGATGCAGACCATTCAAGGTACATAAAGAAGGCTGCAAAAATAGGCTTCGACGTACTTGAATTTCAGGCTCAGCCTCTTCTTGACATGACCGACGAAAAGCTCAAGAGTCTCAAGTCTCTTGCAGATGAGGTAGGAATAGAATTGACCTACAGTCTTGGTCTTGACCCTGCCTACGACGTATCCTCTCCCGACGAAAAAATAAGACTCGGAGGCGTTGACTACCTCAAGAGAATAGTTGAGCAGATAGGAAAAATGGACGGTAAGCTTTTGTCAGGCGTGAGCTATGCAGGATGGGGTACTCCTCCATACGTGCTTGATGACAAGAGACCGCTTCTCGAAAACAGTCTCAAGAGCATGAGAGAGATAATCAAAACGGCAGAGGACAACGGAGTCGTGTACTGCGTTGAGGCAGTAAACCGTTTTGAAGGATGTCTTATCAACACAGCGCAGGAGGCTATTGCATACGCCGACGAGGTTGGAAGCAAGAATATCGGTATACTTCTCGACACTTATCATATGAATATTGAGGAAAACTCGATCGGCGATGCGATTCGTCTCGTAGGCAACAGACTTACAAGCTTCCACACGGGCGAAAACAATCGTACCGCTCCGGGCAGAGGACATCTCAACTGGGACGAAATCTTCGGTGCGCTTGCGGAAATCGGCTACAAAAACCGAATCGTTTGTGAGCCGTTCGTAATGCAAGGCGGAGAGGTGGGACGTGACATTCACGTTTTTCGAGACCTTATTGCCGACACAAGCGAGGAGTCAATAGACCGAGAAGCTGCGTACATCATTGAATTTGAAAAGAGTATGATGCAAAAATACGGAATGTGAATCCCCCTATGAAAGAGCAACACCCGACAAAAATGTCGGGTGTTATTTTTTATTATTAAAAAAGGCTTTTAACAAGTGAAAAAAAGATGTCGGAAAATTCCGCTTTCTTCACCTCTTCGGAAGCATAAGCCTTGACCCGAGCAAGCTCCTCACCGTTGCATTTGTAAACGATTTCTCCGACCGTCTGTCCCTTCTCAACAGGAGCGGTAAGCTTTTCGGCAAGTGTAATTTCGCGCTCTATCTTCCCTTCCGTTCCTTTTTTTACAAGCAACGGAGACATATCACAGCGTATCTGCACCGACTCGGTTTTACCGCCACTGACTGAAATCTCGGTTATACCGAGTGGCTCGGGACGGTAAATTGCGTGGTTTGCAAAGCCGTAATCAAGAAGCCTTTTGGCATCAGAGAAGCGCTCTGCTGAGCTTGGCGCTCCGAGGACTACGGCAACAAGCTGCATACCGTCACGCTCGGCTGTTGCCGAAAGGCAGAATTTAGCCTTGGAGGTTGAGCCAGTTTTAAGACCGTTTGCGCCGTTATAAAAGCGAATAAGCTTATTAGTGTTTGCAAGCCCGAACTCACCGTTGCGGATGCTATCCGTCCAAATGGTAGTATACTCAAAAATCTTCTTGTGTGAAATCAGCTCTCTTGACATTATCGCAACGTCACGCGCGGTTGAGGTATGCATTGCGTTATCGTCAAGACCCGTGCAGTTGACGAAGGCGGTCGAGGTCATTCCGAGCTCTGCGGCACGCTCGTTCATTTTACGGACGAACTCCTCCTCACTGCCTGCAAGATGCTCTGCGAGGGCTACCGCACCGTCGTTACAGCTTGATACGACCACAGCCTTGAGCATATCGTGTACGCTCAAAACCTCCCCAGGCTCCATCCAAGCCTGACTACCGCCCATTGACGCCGCCGTATCACTCACGGTGACGGGATCCTCAAGCTTTATCACACCTCCGTCAAGCGCCTCCATAACAAGAAGAAGCGTCATAACCTTTGTAACCGATGCAATAGGCATTTCCTTGTCGGGATTCTTTTCATAAAGCACTCTGCCCGTTTCCGCCTCAATAAGAATTGAGCCGTCTGCTGTCGTATCAAGAGCAGTTGCGGAGGTCGGAAGCACCCACTCGATAAGCTCATCACCGACGGGATACGGGCTCCCCTCAAGAAGCTCTTCGGCAAATACGGTAAGGCTTGATAGTAAAAATATCAACACAAGTATAATTGCGGTTATTTTTTTCATACTCTTTCCCCTTTTCTTTTTGTATATTTATATGTGAAGGGGCGTAAAATATGACAAGGCAAGGTGTTATAACCTTGCCTTGTATTAATTCATTCTTTTGCCTACCATTACGGCTCCGCGTCCAACGCTTACCGTCAAGTCACGGTCGAGCTTTTTTATCTCGTTTTTCAACAAGTTAAGCGTGGGCGCCCAATTGCTTGTAGGAAGCATAGGTATATCGCAGGAAACACAGACAGAGGAGGAATCCACGCTGTAGCATTCGCTGTCAAGATAAGCATAGTGAAAGCTTTTATCGGTAAGAGCACTTATATCGTCAAAGCTTATATCACCTCTGCCGTCAAGTGAAAAAATGCAGCACTCAAGTCTTGCCGTGACACTGCCCTCCTCACGCCTTGACACAAGCACCGAAACAAATCCCGAAGCCGAATAATTCCTTTGCAGGTCTATATATGACGCAACAAAATGCAACGCCTTTTTGACAAATTCCGTATCAGGCTCCGAGCGTACGATACTGTCTTTAATGCTAAAATATAAATATAAAGAAATAATCGCGATAAGAATTAGCGCTAAAACTATCCAGAACATATTTCTCCCTGACACAACGATTGGATGAAAATTGCATTATTGAACCAAAACGTCTCTACATAAGCAATTATAGTACAAATGTTTACTAAAGTCAATAGTAAATATATTTACTATGTTAATATATACGCGAGGGGTGAGCGTATGGAGCACGGATATATAAAGCGTATGAAGGATCTTAGAGAAGACAGCGACCTGACGCAAGCAGACGTTGCGAAGGTGCTAAAAACGTCACAGACGATGTACGCCCGTTACGAAAGAGGAGCAAACGCATTACCTATCCACCATTTATTGACTCTTTGTGATTATTATAAGGTTTCAGCAGACTATTTACTCGGTCGAACCGACAAAAAATAACGGCACTTATTCGTTTTGAATAGGTGCTACATTTGTTTATGTACAAATCAGTCACTCATAACCACAAGCGAATTTTATCACAAGTTGAGATATTTGTCAATATCTCAAAGTGAGATTGTATATAATATGTCCGTGAGGTGATTTTATGAGGCTCAAGGACTTAAGAGAGGACAACGACGTAACGCAAAAGGAGCTTTCCGAGCATTTGCACATAAAACAGAACACCTATTCGCAATACGAAAACGGTCAAAGACAGGTGCCGATCGACATATTGATATCACTTGCAAAATACTATAACACGTCGCTTGATTATCTTGTAGGAATAACAAACGTAAAAAAGGCATACCCCAAAAAATAAGGTGCTGTAAAAAAACTCTGTTAGAGTTTTTTTACAGCACCTTATTCATATTTTTGGCTGCCCAGACTTTTTAACATCTCCTATTTTCGTTTATTCTACTTCCCTTTCGAAGAAGCCCTTATGAGTTACGGGATTCTTTGCAACCATAGGCTTTTCACCGAGAAGCACCTTGACAGCTCCGCGCTGTGATGCCTCTGAGCTTGAAAAAGCGTTTACGTAAGTATAAAGGTATGGAAATTCATAAAGCTTGTACGGGTCACCGAAGGAGGTAAAAACAACCGATGGATGCTCTAAAAGAAATCCTCTCCAGAAAGCCATAATATTAGCCCATGCAACGCGGAGTGAGCCTCCGAGGTAATCCTGAACGCCAATCTTACAGTTAACGAAAACGGTCTTTGCGTCCTTCATTTTTTCTTTAACCGTCATATGTCCGGGATTTGTAAGCACCTCAACCTCGAGACCTCTTGCACGAAGCTCGTTTGCAAACTCGTCAAGGTATCTGACCATAGGTGTTACAACACGGGCGGTTTCAACACGCTGAATATTGATTACAAGCACCTTATCGCCCTTTTCAAGCTTGACGGGTAAAACGCCCTTGGCATTTCTTACGAACTTGATTGAACGCTCACCAATCTCATTGGCAATCGCTTCAATGTCGTACTTTGTTTCGATGTCCTCCTCGCAAAGCTTATTGTCGTCAAATATTCTTGCCCTTTCCTTAAGCTTAAGAACTCTGCGCACCGCATCCTTTATTCTTTCAAGAGGAAGGTCACCCGACTCGTAAGCCGCCTTTATTCTGTCAAAGTCGGCAGGTTGTGCGAATAACGCCATATCTCCTCCCGCTTTAATAAATTCAGCAACGAGCTTATCCTCGGGGAACATTGAGCAGGAGCCAATCATACTGAGCGCATCGGATACGATACAGCCGTCAAAGCCAAGCTCCTCCTTGAGAAGTCCCGTTAAAATCTTCTTACTGAAGGTCGCGGATTTATATCCGACGATATCGTCAATTTTCTCGTCATCGTATGCAGGAAAAGCCGTATGGGCGGGCATAATTGATGCAACTCCTTCGGCAATCAGCTTCTTATAAACGTAGCCGTAGGTTTCCATCCATTCTTCCTTTGAAAGATGGTTTATGATGGTACAGAAATGACTGTTACGGTCGTCAACGCCATTACCTGGGAAATGCTTACAGCACGCCATCATTACGTTGTTCTTCTGAAGCCCGCGAAGATATGCGCCCGCAATCTTAACAACCTGTCGGGGACTGTCGGAAACGGCACGCACGTTTGTGCAAGGATTATTAGGATTAAGGCTTAAATCAACGTCGGGCGCAAAGGTCCAGTGAATACCGTTTTTTCTTGCAATTGCTGCTGTCGCCTCACCTGCTCTTTCAAGAAGGTCGGCGTCATCGCAAGCCCCCCACGCCATAGCAAAGGGCAGAAGTGTTTCCCCTTGTATTGCACATCCGGGTCCGTTTTCAACGTCAGCGGAAACAATAACGGGAACCCTTTCCTCTCTGTTTGCAATATCGACAAATCTCTTAATCATTTCGGGAGTTGCACTGTTGAAGAAAAGTCCTCCGGGCTTTGTTCTTCTTACAAGCGCGGTAAATTCCTCATCCGTCCACTTAGGTGAATAGCAATAAATGAGAAGCTGACCGATAAGCTCGTCTATACTCATGCTCTCAATAAGAGCGTCAATAGCTTTTGCATCCATAATATCGACTCCAAATATGTATTTTTTTACATCATATCACAAAAAAGACTTAAACAAAATGAATAATTTAACAGGAAATATGGATAATCGGGACTGTTATATTTCCTCGTCACCGTGAAGCTCCATCCACTCACAAGCGGCGTCATACGCCTCGTAATCAAGGTCAGCCATAGTATTGGTATGAAGAATAACGCCATCAGCCTCACCGGAGCGGATTTTTTCGAGATACCAATCGAGCTGCCACTTGACCTTTTCACCCGTAGCCTCACACTGTTCACCAAAGTTATAAAGATAACAGCCGAACATTATTTTCTTACCGGGTGCCATCCTCTTGAGAATTTCAAATTTTTCGGGTATCAGATGAACGTCGGACTCCTTCCAGGTCCACATTGTGATGCCGTCAAACGGCTCGATATACTTCATAAAGTCGGCATCCTGCTCAGGCTTCAAGCCAAACTCAAAGGTATAAAGCACCATCCACATATCAAGAGGACGGATCTCGTTCGTCTGAAGTCTGTCGTGGATTTTCCAAAGGTTTTCAACGGGAATATTTCTGAACTTACCTTCTCGGACGAAATCGTCAAAAACGACGCAGTTGATATTTTCAAAGTCTGCCGCCTCGGCAATAAGAGGCTCAACTATCTCGGGATTCTCCCCTGCCTTATAGCACTCCCATCCAACTCCCTTGAGTGTCTTGAAGGATTTATTGTACTGACGTCTGTCAACCTTTCGTCCTACGGGCACCATAAAGGTATTGCTGACACCGAGGTAAAGGCAAGCCTCCATAGGCGTCATACGGGATTCCTTTTCGTTGCCGTATTCGTGATTGTAGCGTCCCTCGGGATGACCCCAAAGCCAGAATTTTTCTCTTAATTTCATTTTTTTGCTCTCCTTGTATTGATTTTTTCAAGTTAATGTTGTAATATGTACTTACTGTTATTAGTATAATGTGAAAGGCGCTTATAATAAATAGCTTTTCGAGTATATTATATGGAGTTATGAGTATGTACATAAACTATAACACGGAGATATTCAAAAGCGCTAACAGAATAAAGCTTACCGTTTCCTGTGTCGGTCACGCAATAGTTGGCAAAGAATGGCAGGGATATCTTGCCACCCCCGTTTACTCACGTCTCTATTACGTCATAAGCGGAAGCTTTAAGATTACCCTGTCCAATGGCACCGAATACGTCTTTGAAAAAGGAAAATGGTATCTTCTCCCGTCCTGTATTTCTTGTCATTTTGAATGTCCCGACAGTATGGAGCATATATATTTTCACCTGAAGCTATGCGAATACGACGGAACGGACCTCTTGCGATGCTGTACATCTCCCCTGTCCCTTGACGGTGAATGTCCGCTCGATTTCATAAAGGAAAGCATTAACACGTCAAGCGTTACGACAGCCTTGAGGCTGAAGAATATCGCATCCGACGTCATATCCTTAATGATTGACGAAAACGATGTTGAGCTACACGGCAGAGAATACTCTCCATGTATTATAAAGGCAATTCAATACATCCGTCAAAATCTCTCGGCTTCACTCACTATCGGGGAAATATCAGAAAATATTTTCGTTTCAAAAAGCACTCTAACAAAGCATTTCAGCCGTGAGCTTTCAATGTCGGTCAACGAGTACGTCACAAGCCTTGTAATGTCGGAGGCAGAGGCATTGCTCAGCTCAACGACGCTTTCGGTAAACGCCGTCAGCGAAAAGCTCGGCTTTAACGACCAGCTCTATTTTTCAAGACGCTTCAAGCAAAAATTCGGAGTATCTCCGAGCGAATACAGAAAAAATCGGTGTTACCTCTTTGGGTAACACCGAAGCTTTTTAATTATCCACGTTCTCTACGGGTTGAAATTCGGGGCAGATAAGCTCGACGTTTTTCTTAATCGGGCAAGCCCATCTGACAGCGTTCTTTATAATTCTTTGTACGTTGGGGTCGTGGAAGGCGCTGTTAGTTTCGTGACCGGGCTGGAAATAGAAAATCTTGCCGAGTCCTCTCGTCCAGGTACAGCCCGAACGGAATACCTCGCCACTCTTGAATCATCCCATAAAAATAATATCATCGGGATTGGCAATGTCGAAGGGCTCACCGTACATCTCCTCGGCCTCAAGCACGAAGGTCTCGTCAACGCCCTCGGCAATAGGATGGTTGGGCATAATAGTCCATATACGCTCTCTTGCGCCCTCACGCCACTTGAGAGTGGAGGAGGTACCCATCATACGCCTGAAGATTTTTGAATAGTGCGCCGAATGAAGCGGAATAAAGCCCATACCGCCGAGAATGTATTTCTGTACTCTCTCCACGATCTCATCAGGCACAAGCTTGTGCTTGACGTGAGACCAGTAAACGAGCACGTCGGTATCGGCAAGCACCTCGTCGGTAAGTCCGCACTCCTCGTCGTCGAGAGTTGCAACACGCACCTCAACGTCGTCGCATCTCAAAAAGTCTGCAATGAAATTGTGAATACCGCCGGGATATATCTCGGTAACCCTGGGATCGTTCTTTTCGTGGAAATTTTCGTTCCAAACCGTGACTTTAATCATTTCAGACCTCTTAAAGCTGTACTTCCTTACCCGTCTCGGCAGACTCGTACATAGCGCGGAGAATCTTAATCATATTAACACCCTGAATAGGCTCAAAGTCAGGCTTTGCACCATTCATAATAACGTCAACGAAGTGCTCAATGTTGCGAGCGTGAATGTTAGGCTCGTCAACAATCTGAGGCTCAAGATTTTCGAGAACGCCGTTGCTCTCGGTGAATACCTTGAGAGAGTTGGTGCCGTTACAGTAGTCAATAAACTTGGAGCCTGCCTTGGTACCGCGAAGCTCAACGAAGAGATTTTCCCTTTCAACGTTGGATGCCCAGGAGAATTCAATCTGGAGACAAGCACCGTTGTCAAACTTGATAAAGCCCATTGCGAGATCCTCTACGTCGAAGGTACCGCCCGAGACCTTATCTCCAAAGCTGGAGTTAGCAGAGTCGGAAACGTCGGAGTCAGCAAACTTTCTGAAGGTACAGCCGGATACAGCAACGGGAGTGGGATTGCCCATAAGCCAGATGGAAAGGTCAATCATATGAACGCCAAGGTCAATGAGAGGTCCGCCGCCCGAAAGCTCCTTGGTGGTAAACCAGCCACCCTTACCGGGGATACCGCGACGTCTCTGCCATCCGCAGCGGCCGCAGTAAATGTCACCCATCTTACCGTCGGCAATAAACTTCTTCATATATCTTGAAGTGTTTCTGTGACGGTTATTTCTCATAACCATAAGAGTCTTGCCTGCCTTTTCAGCGGCATTCTTCATCTTAAGTGCCTCTTCAACGGAAACCGCGTCGGGCTTCTCACAGAATACGTTGATACCCTTTTCAAGAGCGTCAACGGCAATTACGGAATGATAAAGGTTGGGAGTACAGATATCAACGAAGTCAAGTCCTTCGATTTCAAGAACGTCCTTGTAATCGGTAAATCCGAGAGCATCGGGAAGATTAAACTGCTTCTTATAAGAATCAATTTTTTCGGGAACGATATCGCACACTGCTACTATCTCAACGAAATCCATCTTTTTCCACGCAGGAATGTGGCATCCTCTTGAAATTCCGCCGAGACCGATTATAGCGCCTCTGAGTTTTTTCATTTTTTTACCCTCCAAGATAAAATTATAATAAAATTTTATAAAAAAATAGTAGCATATTTTTAATTTATATGATATAATTTTTTTGTACAAAAAACAAGAAAAAGTATCATTTTTTTATCACGGATTATTTTACGAGGTTTTTTATGATTACACGCTCCGAAACTCCGTTCACGGTAAACGGTATAAAAAGCTCGATTCACTGTCTGTATCAGACGGCGGTAAGAACTCATAATACAACTCCGAAGGTCTATCACTACCACGACTATATGGAGATACTCTATGCGACCGTCTGCGACACGGTTATATGGGTCAACGGAGAGCCTCACCCCTTCAAGTCGGGTGACCTTGCAATCATCACCCCCAATGAGCCTCACGCCTTTACCTTCAACGCCTCTTCAAACTATATATGCTTAAAATTCACTCCCGAAATACTTGCAACCGACAACGGCAGTATTTTTCAGTTCCAGTACGTTTTTCCTATGTTCTCAAAGGATTTAAAAAAGCGTGTGTTTCACGCCGAAGAGCTTGACGGTGCAGACGTTAAGGGGCTTACCGAGGAAATAATGACGGAATGGGAATCCGAAAACACCGCGAGAGAGCTAATTATAAGAGCCAACATTATGAAAATATTCACTCTTATACTAAGGCTGTGGGAAAAAGACAGTCTCTTCAGCTTTGACTCAAAGCCGTCTGACACAATGCAGAAGGCTCTCGTTTACATTTCCGAAAAGCGTGCCTGCGTGACCGAGGAGGAGGTTGCGTCAATGTGCTCACTCAGCCCTAATTATTTTTCAAGAACCTTTAAAAACACGATAGGCAAAAATTTTAAGGATTACATCTGCTCACTCAAGCTTCAGAACGCAAGAAATATGCTTGTGACGAGCGACAAGAACATAACGGAAATTGCTTATGAAACGGGCTTTTCTTCAACGAGCCATTTCATTTCCTCCTTCAAAAAGGAATTTGGTCTGACACCGAAGCAATTCCAGAAGAACATCAAATCCAAAGCCTGACAAACAGAAAGGATGTTTAAATTTTGCGAAAGTCCTTAATACTATTCCTACTACTATCCATACTTCTCGTCTCTTGCACACGCACGGTACCGTCAGACGGGCTTGAATATCTTTTGCCCGAGACGGAGCTTGTACCGAGTGAGTCAATCGAGCCACCGTTTGTCGAGGTATCCTTCATAGGCTGCGGAGACAACATAACCTACGGAACGAAGGATGCGCGTTCGAAGGCGTATGAGGGAGGCAGAAGCCTCAACTTCAAGCCGCAGTACGCTCGTGTCTCTGAGGTTATAGAAAACGCCGATATTGCCTTCATCAACCAGGAATGCGTTATGGCGGGTGAAGGATATCCCATAAGATACTACCCTATGTTCAACGTACCGCAGGAGCTTGGACTTGACCTTGTTGAGCTTGGCTACGACGTTGTCAATATCGCAACAAATCATATGCTAGATGCAGGCGCTGACGGTCTTAAGTCAACTATGGATTTCTGGAACTCTCAGGACGTTCTTATGGTTGGCGGATATGAAAACGAAGAGGATTTCGACAGCATCCGCATCATTGAGCGCGAGGGACTTAAATTCGCATTTCTCTCCTACACCTACGGAACGAACGGCTTAACAAAGCCCGCCTCCTCCCCTATCGTCATTCCGTACATTGACGATGAGGACATTATAAGACAGACGGCTCTTGCACGCGAGGTAGCGGATTTCGTATTCGTGTCGGCGCACTGGGGTGACGAATACACCTTTAACCCCAACTCCGAGCAAAAACGCGTTGCGCAGCTTATGGCGGAT
Organism: Clostridia bacterium; assembly: GCA_017439965.1. GTDB lineage: Bacteria > Bacillota > Clostridia > Oscillospirales > SIG627 > RGIG6353. The sequence goes on from JAFSID010000072.1 coordinate 14,854, forward strand.
TGCGGTGTAGATGCTATAATCGGTCATCATCCGCACGTAATACAGCCTGTTGAATGGCTTGAGGGCAAAAACGGAAACAAGACCCTGTGCGTTTATTCCCTCGGCAATTTCGTTGCGGAGCAGGACCACGATTACAGTATGGTAGGCGGTATAATAGAGCTTTCCATCGTTAGCGTAAACGGAAACAGACCGTATATTGACAAGGCGATTTTTCATCCGACCGTATTTCATTTTACGGGAGATTTTTACACCAATATCGTATATCCTATGGAGGAATATACTCCCGAGCTTGCCTCAATTCACGGAGTCAGAACCTACTACGGAAACACACTCTCCTATGAGAGACTTATAAAATATGCCAAGGATACTATTTCCGAGGAGTTTTTAACGGAGTCATTTAAAGATGCGTTCAAGGATTATTAAGCTTACGGTTGTTTTATCCCTTTTGTTCATACTCACTCTTACAGCAAGCGCCGAAGAAATTACACAAAGCGTAACGCTTGAGGGCATAACGGTCTCCTCGGTAACCGACGGAGCTCTCTCAACTCACGCATTATCGCGCGAGATTGCCGTCAAGTCGGACAAGCCTATACACGCAATATATCTAATATATAATAAAGCGTCCGACGGAGGCTTGCTCAACGGTGAAGCTCCTATTGCTCAGCACGGATTTCTTCACGAGCTGATAGAGGTTGACGGGCTAAACGAGTTAAAGCTTACCTATAACACCGACGCAGACCTGTGTGATATAAGGGTATTCGGAGAGGGTGAGCTTCCCGAGGATATCGAGCGCTGGGAAACAGCACCCGAGGGCGTTGACCTACTGCTTCTTGCGACTCACTCGGACGATGACCAGCTTTTCTTTGCAGGACTCCTTCCCCGTTACGCTTCTATTGAGGGCGTAAGAGTGGCGGTGGCATATTTTGCCAATCACTATGACACCTACAACAGAACTCACGAGCTTTTACAAGGTCTCTGGCACTGCGGTGTAAAATACTATCCCGAGATAAGCCCCTTTCCCGACGGATACTCGGAAAGTGTTGACGGTGCAAAAGCCTTCCTCTCGTCAAGAGGTGTCACCGACGGTGACGTGCAAGCCTTTCACGAAATGCTTCTTGAACGGTACAAGCCACTCGTCGTAGTGCTTCACGATTTCAAGGGTGAATACGGTCACGGTGCGCATATGCACTCGACACAAAGCTTCATCGAAACACTTGAGTCAGTCGGTGAAACGTCAGTCGAAAAGGTTTACGTTCACTTATACGAGGAAAATTCTCTCGTTCTTGACATAGACTCGCCGCTTGAGGCGTTTGACGGAAAAACGGCGTTTCAGGTATCTCAAGAGGCTTTTAATTACCACAAGTCACAGCATTGGACATGGTTTTATTCCTGGATATACGGCAAGTCAACGCCTATAACCTCATCAACTCAGATAAGCTCCTACAATCCCGCACACTTCGGATTGTATTATACCACTGTCGGCAAAGATGAGCTCGGCGGTGATATGCTTGAAAACGTCGTAACCTACGCCGAACGGGAAAAGCCCGTCGAGCCCGAGATTACGGAGCCTGAAATCGTCGAGCCTGAGATAACAGAGCCTGAAGAAATAAGCAAAGAAGAACCGACAACAATTCAATCCGAGACGGAAGCTGAGCTTCCCGTATGGATAATTGCCGTTGTATTCTTAATAATAATTGTCATTTTAATCATTATAACAGCAAGGAGGAAAAAATGTAGAACGTTTGTGTTATAATCCCCTCCCTCAATCCCGACAAGCGTCTTGAGGACGTTGTAAACGGCTTGATTGAAAAGGGCTTTACGGACATAATTTTGGTTGACGACGGAAGTGCTCCCGAAAACAAAGAATACTTTCCGCAAAACGAATACGTAACAAAGCTTGTACACGAGGTCAACCGAGGAAAAGGAGCGGCGCTCAAGACCGCAATCGAGTACGTTTTGAATAGCCGTCCCGACTGTATAGGCGTGGTCACCTGCGACGGTGACGGTCAGCATACCGCTGAGGATACCCTGAGAGTTGCCGAGGAAATGAAAAGCACCGACAATTTTATTCTCGGTGTACGCGACTTCTCTCTTGACAACGTACCGACCAGAAGCCGAGTCGGAAACCGCCTTTCCTCATTTGCGCTTTATTTATGCGCAGGCTCCTACATCAGTGACACTCAGACGGGTCTGAGAGGTATACCGAAAAAGATACTTGAGAAAATGCTCAAGGTAAGCGGAGAGCGTTTTGAATATGAGACAAACGTACTCCTTGAGCTTCGTTCAATGGGTGCGGAATACCGTGAGGTCAAGATTGAAACGGTTTACCTCGACGAGAACAAAAGCTCACACTTCCGCCCATTTCACGATACCGTGAGAATACTTGCGCTGATGCTTAAGTACATAGCGTCCTCCTGCGCATCCTTCATTACCGACATCGTTGTATTTTCACTGCTTCACAGCCTTGCGGGACTCGGTATTCTCGTCTCAACCGTCATTGCAAGAGTCGTATCGTCAGTACTCAACTTCACTCTTAACAAAAAGCTTGTGTTCAAATCGGACACACCGCTGTTTATAACCCTCGTCAAATATTACGCTCTCGCACTTCCGACAATGCTCATATCCGCCTTCGGCACGGGTATTCTGAGCGTACTGTTGCAGGTACCCGAAAGCTCGTTTATAATCACTCTTATCAAAATCGTAGTTGACACGTTGCTATTCATCGTCAACTTCAACGTTCAAAAGAAATGGATTTTCAAGAAAGGCTGAACATGAGATATCTTAAAGGAACATACAAACCCACGAAAACGCTTACCGCAGGTAAGATAATCGGAAGAATACTTCTCTCGGTTTTTACGGCAGTTGTTTTGCTTATAATCGCGCTTTACCTCTCGCTTTACGTAGTACTCAACGGTGAATGTGAGCCACTCCGTGAAAGGCTCGTGCTGTCGGCAACTCAGGCAAGTGCGACAAAATGGCTTCCCTCACTCTTTATTCCGCAAGAGGAGGTTGACGGAATAGTTGCAAAAAGCCTTGAGGTTACGACGGACACGCTTTCACTTGAGGAATACCTCGCCTCTCAGGTAACCGAGGAAACGGCTGAAGCCGAGGACAAATGGTCAAAGGCAATCGACGGAATGCTTTATGAAAAGGTAACGGGTCCCACGTTTACGGGCTACGTGCTTCTCATCCGTGACCCGTCAAGAGTTTACGTTGGTGTTTCAACCGACAATTTTGCTTCCAGCGTCGCAGGTATAAGAATCTTTGATATGGCTAAAAAGGACGATGCGATTGCCGTTGTTAACGCAGGAGAATTCGAGGACCAGGGTGGTCAGGGCACGGGTGCAAGACCTATGGGTCTTACCTACTCCAACGGTAAATGCGTATGGGATGACGGCTTGAAGCGTACCTTTATCGGCTTTGACTCGGACAACAGACTTGTTGTTACAGAGCCTATGACCAAAGAAACCGCCGACAAGCTCAGTATCCGTGACGCAGTAAGCTTCCAGAACGGTAACACGCTTATCACCTCAAGTGACGGCGAGGTTGTATTCCATTACTCCGATTGGAATACGGGTACGGCACAGCGTACCGCAATAGGACAGTGTGCCGACGGTACCGTAATTTTCCTTGTAACCGACGGAAGAACTGCTTCAAGTCTCGGTGCAACCAAGAACGACGTTATCGACATTATGGTAAAGTACGGAGCCGTTACCGCAGGTATGCTTGACGGCGGCTCGTCGAGTCTTATGTATTATGAGGACTATTACACGAAGTATGGCATTGACACCGAAAACCTCGACAAATATCAACAGATGGGTCTTGTAAACTCTTACAAGGCGTTCACGAATCCAAGGAGACTGCCGACCTTCTTCTGTATTTCAAGGGAGGCTGAATGACTATGAAAAAGAAATTTCCACTGTTTTATAAAATTTATTTTATCTCAATTGCAGTATTTTTAGTAGCTCTTGCAGTCTTTTTGTTCTGGCTTAACGGATGGCTGATAAGCTATAACGCCTCCCTTCCCGAAACGGTTTCAGCAGGCTTTTATAACGACGTTTTCGTAGGCAAGAACACCGACAAAATCATCGAGCTGTCAGAGACTTGTACGAGTGAATTTGAAACAAAGGATGACCTCGCAGAGTTTATATCGACCAACCTCAACGACCTTTCCTACACCAGCGTTTCAACGGGTGACGAGGATGAAGCAAAATACGTTGTAAAATCGGGCGAGTACAAAGTTGCAGATTATACGCTTACAAGGGCTGACGGGAAATGGACGCCCGATAAGGTTACGCTTTATCTCCCCGACGGCGACGAATATAAAATAAAGCTTTTATCGACCGACACGCTGTATATCAACGGCAAGGCTGTTTCAAAGGACTATATATCCTCCACGGAGGAGCATATATCAAAAAATTATCTTCCCGAGTGGGTCACAGCTCCCGAGTGGATAACCTACACGGTTTCGGGACTTTTGGCAAAACCTGAAATCAAGGTAGTTGACCGCAACGGCAACGAGCCAAAGCTTACCGATATTAACGGCGTACTGACAGCCGAGGTCATATACGATACACCCGACGAGGAAATTGCTCAGCGCGTGCTTGACGGCGCAATGCAGTACGCGATTTATATGCAGAACGATACCACCTTCTCTGCCCTTCAACCGTATTTCGAAAAGGACACCGAGCTGTACAAGAAAATACGCGAGGCTCTTACAATGTTCTCTCTGACCCATCAGGGCTATGAATTTGAGGATGTGAGCGTTTCCGAGTATTTCAGATACGACGATGAAACCGTGTCAATGCGCATATCCTTCGTGCATATTCTCAAAAAGAATTACAGCGAGGATTACCGCAACCCAATGGATATCACCTATTTTGCACGTCTTGTAAACGGCGAATATATGATTTACGAGGCGTATAACAATTAACGGCAAACGAAAAGCCTCCCGTATGGGAGGCTTAAGTCTGTCAAAAAAGCCCGTCTCGGTATAGAGCTGTACCCTAAAGGACAGTTTTACCTACCGACAGAAATAGCAGAAACCGCAGATTGATTTTCTGCGGTTTTTGTGATATAATAGGCTTATGAGCAACGTCTTATGATATGAAAAAGGAGAAACATTGTGAAAATAGCAGGAATATGCTTTCTTATTTTGGGCGGTATTTTACTATTGATATCGGGATTATATTTTATCGCCTATTTAATATTTGAAAAATCACCACATAAAACAGGCAGGACTCTTGGAAAACTGTACAGTAGTAAATATAAAAAGGACGTTAATGTTTGGACTGGATTTGGAAAATATGATGGTCCTCCGAGAATTGCTTTCACCATAAAGCATCTAACAAAAACAAAATACTTGTATAGTGTAAATAACAAACTTTATCTTTGTGCTTTGGAGTTTTTTAGGAAACCGCATAAAATACCAAATAATTCTTGGGTAGTTTATATCAAAGCATTTCCGCGTATTTCATATTTAGACAACGATGAGAATTGCATCGGAGCTTTTGACTTTTGTGCTAAAGCAAGTGTTTTCCTTGGAATAGCAATATGTACATTGGGTTTAGGAGTTGCATTTTTATCGAAAGTTTAGATGCTGATGTTATAACAAAATACATAAATTTTCTAAATCAATTTTTATTTATAGAGAAACATTAGGGTTGGATACGCTAAAAGGCTCCCTTTACACAAGGGAGCCTTTTTTGTTCACCTATGGCTTATCAATTTTCCTGACAAGCACTGCATTTGTGGACACAAACGCGAAATACGGCATATCCCTTTCGAGATATGCCGTATTTTGAAAACTGTCCTTTAGAGCGACGCTCTATAGAGACGGGCTTTTTTTGACAAATAAGAAAAGAGAGTCCGAAACGGACTCTCTTTTCTGTTTATATCGCCTGATTAAAACTCAGTAACGATAGTTACTTCAGGATACTCTGCGGAGATAACGGAAATTGCAGTCTCGCTCTTTGTCTTAACGGTAATGTTAGCGGTCGTGCACTTTTCGAA
>JAFSID010000008.1 GCA_017439965.1 Clostridia bacterium
GTTTTGCTAACAGTTTTCTTTGAGAAAACTGTCGATTTTCGTTCAAATGAATGTAGTCCAAAAAGCAATTTGCTTTTTGGGGAGGCTGATATATCAGCTTCGAAAAGGCTTTTTGCCTTTTCGACATCCTACATTCATTATGAAATCGTACTGAATTCTACAATAGACAAACAAAATTATACATTGACATCAGAAATTATTTATGATATAAATTTAATAAACGCACAACAACGCAAAAAGGAGTAAAATGATGAAAAAACTTTTATCAGCAATTCTTCTGATTACCGTTATTTTATCGGTGCTTTGTCTTACAGTGCTTGCAGCCGATGACTTTGTCGGTGAGGATGAATTTACAATCGCAAGCTTCAACGGAATCAACACCTACATCAAAAATGAACAAAAAACAGAGGATCTTGAGATTGCTGCGACATGGCTCGCCGTAGAAAAGGATAATTTGAATTTAAAATACGTATCCTTCCTCGGTCAGATAGCGTCAAAATGCCAATATACCGCAAATGAAATCATCACACAAAAGAAGCTTACGCTGGAAACACTAATTCAGCTCAGCCTTGATGACCCTGATTGGAACAAGCAATACAAAAAATTTGCACAAGCATCTTCGATATTAAAGGATATGGATATACCAATGGGTGTCTCCCTCTCGGTATACGACTACGTTTCCTCTGCATACGACAGGACTAACCTCGCAAGTGCATATTTCGGTGTTAAGGATATTATGCCGGAAGCAGCGTATTACGACTACCTTGACGATAACAACTATTGTGTCTTTGTAAACAACAACGATACGAAGTATATTATATTCCAGCTTGAGCTTTTCCCAAGAGCAGCTACACTTGATTGGTTCAAGAAAACGATGGAGTCCAATCCGGACCGATATGCAATCATATGTACATCGTCTTTCATTGACCAGAACGGTGAAATGTATACAATGTGGGATTGGAATGACGGCTTTTCCCTTACGGGTACCACAGAGCTCAAAAGCTACCGAATCACCCACTTAGGCACTCCACGTGACGGAGAAGGGTTATGGGAATATGCCTTCGACGGATGCGATAACATCCTTGCGATAATTTCAAGCCACGTTAAAACAAGTGATATTATCGCCACAAAGTTCAAAAACTCCAACGGCATCGAGGTTGCGGCTATCGCGGCTAACGCCGATATCGGAAGAAACGTTATGGCTCCTTCCGTTCTTATAACGAAGTTTTCCAAGGACAATAAGGAAATCACCTGCGCGTGGGCAGAGGCGGACGTCGGAATTGACGAATCCACCGCTGTTACCGTTAAACTGAACAAGATTGGTACTCTTGCTGAAACGGTTTTTGACCCTACCCTTCCTAAAATTGAAACACAGAGCAACGGTGATAATAAGGCGTATATATTCGGATACGAGGGTAACACCTTCCGTCCCAATGCAAATATGACAAGAGCCGAGGCTTGTACCATCTTTGCACGTCTCATTCTCGGTACACAGAGCATCCCCGACGGATACGTAACACGCTTTACCGACGTGAAGACGGGTGACTGGTTCTACAATGCGGTTGCATTCCTTGACCAGACAGGCTACTTCTTCCGTAACAAGAGCTCCGAATACAAGCCCAACGAGCCTATAACGAGAGCAGAATTCGTAGACCTGGCAAATAGCGCAAGCAGGCTTAGCAGTAATGACAGCGTTGAGTTCAGCGACGTTCCGAAGGACCATTTCTACTATATGTCAATTACAGCAGCGGCAAGCTCCGGGCTTGTTAACGGCTACGAGGACGGCACGTTCCGTCCCGATAAAACGATAACAAGAGCAGAGGTCGTTACCGTCATCAACAGACTTTTAGGTCTTAACGCTTCCGAAAGAGCAATCAGCGTTGATAATCTTGAAAACGTCTTCGTTGACATTGGAACACACTGGGCAAAGCTTAACGTTCTTATGGCGTCAAACTCCAACGTTCACTCAAAGAGCTACTACGCGGCAAGCCTTGACGGAGTTACCAAGGAAGGAAACGAGTTCGTCTTTACAAACAAGCACTTCTCCTTCTCTGTTAATTCAAAGAACGGTATGGTTACGAAAATAATCAATCTTGCAACCGGTGAGGACGTTAATTCAAACGCGGCATCACCTCAATTCATTTACCTTACCACAAATGACGGATCAAAAATACTCCCCACTAAAATTGAAATAGCGGACAAAGCTCTCAAGGTCAGCTTCAGAGATGGAATTGCACTTTATCTGCTTGCGGATGTAAACGATAACTATATGACCTTTGAGATAGAATCATATCTCCCCTCAAGCGTTACAAGCGTGACCTTTGCTAACCTTATGACCAATCTCCCGACTGCCGAAAAGGATAGCGACTTTATGCTTAACGCAATCGGTATGACCTATTGGACAAATCCCGTAAACAAGGGATACCGTCCCAACGCTTCGTCGGTCATCGCTCACGCTTATACAATTTACAAGGAAGGCACTCTCGGGGCAAAGCTTGGCGTTGTATTTGCTGACAAGGCAAATTCCATAAAATATCTTCAGGAGGTTACCGATGCCATCGACCCGTCTGTCGGACTCACCTCTAAGGCGGGTGGTGCATACGCTCTGGAATGGGAAGGAAACCACGGTGATTATGTAATGGTCACCGACATAAATCCTGAAAAGCTCGACGAAAACATTAAGCTTGCGCTCGAGATGGACGTTGATCAATACGATATTCATCAAGGACCGTATACCTTCCGTCAGGGAGACTTCGTGTTTGCGTACACCGAAAACGGTACCGCAAAGGAATATTACGAAAAGATTGGTAAGAAATTTGAGGAAGCAGGTATTGAAACGGGTCTTCATACCTACGTTTACTATATCGACTACACGGCATCAAATATTCTTTCAGACCCGAAATGGCAGAATGATCTCGAAACGTTGGAGACCTACACGTTGAGAGGCGACCTTACCAAAACAAAGACCAGCATCAAGACCTACGAGGATGCTACCGGCTTTGATATGACCTACTCCTTCTTCTACAAGAATTCCCGTTACATCAGAATCGACAACGAGATAATTCTCGTCGGTCTCGGAACGGATGCAGGCTTTATAAACTGTAAGAGAGCACAGTGCGGTACGGAATTTTCAAGGCATACCGACGGTGCAACGATTTATCACCTTTCGGGTTACTTCCAGATGTTCGTTCCCAAATTCGGCTCCAATCTATTCTACCACATAGCAGACCTCACGGCTCAAGCGTATAACGACGGCGGCTTTGATATGATTTACCTTGATGCTATCGACGGTATGTCACGTCACATCGGCGAGGGTGAGGGGGTATGGTATTGGTACAACGCCTTCATTCACAGAATCATTTCACAATGTGACAGAACTCCTACAATCGAAATGTCAGCAACCTCTCCTCAGGAGTGGAACGTAAGAGGACGAATGGGTGCGTGGGATTATGCGTATCGCTCCATTAAGAAAAATATACAGCAGCATATCATAGTAAACAAAAAGTCGATGGAGAACAATATGACCACCACGCTTGGATGGTTCAACTTCTATCCCGATCAGTCTCCAACGGCTAATCTTAAGAACACTATTCAAAAGACAATATTCCGCGATGACCTCGATATGCTTGGAATGGGTGCATTGCTTTATGATATGTCAATCGTATATAATCCCTTCGACGTAGCACTCATACGCAACAACGCATTCCATTATGATAGCATAATGTACTATTCAAACACGTACGCTAAGCTTCGCAAATCGCATTACTTCAACGATGACGTAATCGACAAGGTTAAATCAATCGGCGGCGAATGGAAGGTTATCGAAAAGAGTAGCGGAGAATACGCTTTCCTCCAGATGTATTACGAAGCAAAAAATCTTACCGTTGGACGTGATTACGCAATCAATTCGGTTGATGGAGAAAATCCATACGGAAAGCAAACGCCCTTCATACGAATCGAAGCAAGAAACTCAACACTCTTTGAAAATCCCGTAACGATTTACAAGTTCGATGAATCGGCAGACGTTTCCACAAGCAATTCTACCGTTGTAAAAAAATCGGTATCCCCTATCGATCTTACTGTAAATATGGCTTTGACCGTTAAGGTTAAGGGTACGGGCAATGAGGGCGATGCAATGCTCTTATCCCTTACCGGCGGCTCAAAGGGCGACGAGGAAAATGGCCGCTCCGACTATTTCATCGACCTGAGCTTTGACGGATGGCGAGAGGTTATACTTCTTGATGCAGACAACGCAGAGTACGATTTTGAAAAGTATAACTTCAAAGGAATCGGAACCATTGGTATGCAGTATGCAACCTATCGTATAACCACGACCTATAAGGCGATAGATTCTGTGTACGTACGCACCGTTGGTGAGACCGGATATACGGCAAGGCTGGGTGAGCTTACTGCATATACCCACACCGATGCGCCCATCAAGAATCCGACAATAACCGTCGGCTCGTCAAAGATGACCTTCAACTGCGAAATGAAGAGCGGAGAGTATCTCGAATACGACCCGCTTACTAACAAAGCAATTCTTTATCACAACTATGAGCAAACTAAGGAGGAAGTAGCCTTCACGGGTAAGCTGGAGATTCCCGAGGGAGATTTCAGCGCCGTATACTCGGCAGAGGCAACAACAAACGCTCCTATAAGAGCGAGAGTTGTTCTCGGCTTCTCGGGTCAGGAAATCGGCAACAACTAAACACTATTTTGGAGACGGCTTTTGCCGTCTCCATTTTGTTTATCATTAAATTAATAGAAATAATGCACAATTTGGTCTAAGCCAATTTGTCATTTGTAACAAACACATAAAAAACGAAAAACATTCGCTCTAAAAATTGTGTAAACGTCGTAAAAAACTGTTGATTTTTCCGAATTTTTATGTTAGTATATAATCACTCAAAATTTTGTTTAAAGGAGTTAAAAGAGATGAAAAAAATCTTAACGGCAATCTTACTCATCACGCTTTTGCTTTCCGCTCTTTGCATTTTTGCATCGGCTGAAAACTTTGCGAATGCCGACGAGTTTACGATTGCAAGCTACAATGGAGTTAACACCTTCATTAAAAACGCAGACAAGACGTATGAGCTTGAGGACTCTGTGTATTGGCTTCTCGACAATAAGGCATCGTTCAACTTAAAGTACGTTTCATTCGTTGGACGTGTTGCTAATGCTTGTCAGCACACCTACGCCAAGATAGTTACAAATGGCGGCGGTACGATTGACGAGCTCACCAACTTAAGCCTTGCAGACGAGGCTTGGAACGAGCAGTACAAGAGATTTGCCAACACTATCAAGCCCTTAAGGGATGAAATGATTCCCTACGGTATCAGTATGTCTACCGAGGACCTCGTTTCCGACGGTATCAACCGTTCAAACCTTCAGACTGATTACCTCGGAGTTGAAACGATAATGCACGACGAGGCTGAATACGAGTACTACGATGACCAGAACTACGCCACCATAATTAACCATAACGGCAAAAAGTATATGGTATTCCAGCTTGAGCTCTGGCCCCGCGAGGCTATCCTTGACTGGTTCAACGGCGTAATGGATTCAAACAAGGATAAGTACGCTATCATATACACAACCTCGTTTACTGATGCTTCAGGCACAATGTACACCATGTGGGATTGGGCTGACGGCTTCAAGAGCATGGGTACCACATCTATCAAGGCAAGAAACCTTACTCACTCGGGTAAGCCCCGTGACGGTGAGGGTCTCTGGAATTACGCTTTCGGCAAGTATGACAACATCCTTGCAATTGTAAGCTCCTACAAATGCTCCTCCGATATCGCAACGAACGTTATCAAGAACGAGCGAGGCATTGAGGTAGCTGCAATTTCCGCAAACGCAGATGCAGGACGTCATTCCACAGGCGCTTCTATCCTTCTCACAAAGATTTCAGCAGACAACACCGAAATAACGGTTGCTTGGGCAAAGGCGTTTGAGGGCGTTGACGCATCTACCGTCAAGACCATCAAGCTCGGTAAGATAGGCACTCTCGCTGAGCCTACCGTTGACAATTCCCTTCCCCAGATTCCTACCCAGTATAACGGAGCTAACACCGCTTATATCTTCGGTTACGAGGGCAATACCTTCCGTCCCAACGCTAATATGACCAGGGCTGAGGCTTGTACGATCTTTGCTCGACTCATTCTCGGCGTACAGACCATTCCCGATGGATATACCACTCGTTTTGAGGACGTTAAGGCAGGCGATTGGTTCTATAATGCAATCGCATACCTCGACGAAACGGGTTACTTCTTCCGCAACAAGAACACAACCTATAAGCCCAACGAGCCTATCACAAGAGCTGAGTTTGTTGAGCTTGCAAATTCCGCTTCCTCTCTCGTTGGAAACAACACCGTTGTATTCAACGACGTTCCTGCGGATCACTTCTATTACGATTCCATCATTGCAGCGGCTGCATCGGGTCTTGTAAACGGTTACGAGGATGGCACCTTCCGTCCCGATAACACCATCACAAGAGCTGAGGTTGTAACCGTTATCAACCGACTCCTCGGTCTTAAGGCTACCGAAAAGACCATAAGCATGGATCACCTTGAAAACGAGTTCGTTGACATTGGAACTCATTGGGGACGTCTCAACATTCTCATGGCGTCCAACTCCAACGTACACGGTGACTACTACTACGAGGCAACACTCGACGGAGTTAAGGAGACCTCCACTGCTTACACCTTCGCTAACAAGCACTTCTCCTTCGAGCTTAACAAGAAGAACGGTAAGGTTTCCAAGATTACCAACCTTCTTACAGGCGAGGACATTACTCAGAATGCCTCCTCTCCCCACCTTATGTACATAAATAACGCCAAGGGTAACAAGGTGCTTCCCACCTCAATCGTTACCGACGGCAACAGACTTAAGTTCACCTTCAAGGATAAGACTGAGGTATATATGATTGTTGATGTAGAAGACAATTATATGACCTTTGAAATTGACTCAGAGCTTCCCAAGACCATTAAGTCCGCAACCTTTGCTAACTTCATCGTAAAGCTCGACAAGGCAGAGGCTGACGACGATTATATGATAAACGGTATTGCGATGAGTGCTTGGACAAACCCCGTTAACAAGGGTTACCGAGTAAACGCTACCTCCGTTCTCGCACACACCTATACTCAGTATGCCGCAGGCACTATGGGTGCAAAGATGGGTGTCGTTATTTCCAGAAAGGCTGACAACATCGAATTCCTCCAGCAGCTTACCGATGCTATCGACCCCGCAGTAGGTCTCACCTCCAAGGCGGGCGGTGCATACGCTCAGGAATGGGAGGGCAACTTCGGTGACTACGCACTCGTTACAGACGTTAACCCCGAAACACTTGACGTAAACCTCGAGCTTGCTCAAAAGGTTGACGTAGACCAGTACGATATCCATCAGGGCGGTAACACCTTCCGTCAGGGTGACTTCTGGTTCTATCACACCGAAAGCGGTACAGCTAAGGAATACTATGAAAAGATAGGCTCCAAGATTGCAGACGCAGGTCTTAAGACGGGTCTTCACACCTACGCATACTACATTGCTTACAGCGCTGAAAACATCCTTAAGGAGCCTAAGTGGCAGAAGGACCTCGAAACTCTCGAGACCTATACTCTCCGTAAGAAGACGACTAAGTTCTCAAGAAACGCTGCAACCGAAGAGGATGCATCCGACTTTGATATGACCCTCACCTTCTTCTACAAGAACTCAAGATACATAATGATCGACAACGAAATTATGCTTGTAGGAAGCGGTACTAACTCCGGTCTTATCAACCTTACACGAGGAATGTGCGGTACCACGGCGGCTGAACACGCAAAGGGTGCGACGATTTATCACCTCTCCGGCTACTTCACAATGTTCGTTCCCAAGCTTGGCTCCGACCTCTTCTATCACGTAGCTGACCTCACCGCTCAGGCATACAACGACGGCGGCTTCGATATGATATACCTCGATGCTATCGACGGTCTTAACAGACATCTTCCCGAAGGACACGAAACCTGGTACTACTTCCATATGTTCGTACACAGAATTACCTCTCAGCTCGACCGCGACGCTATCATCGAGACCTCCTCGGGCGCTCCTTCCGAGTGGAACATCAGAGGTAGAACGGGCGCATGGGATACGGCAAACCGTTCAATCAAGAAGTTCATCAACAACCACATTTCAGTTAACAAAGGCTCGATGAACAACAATATGGCAACAACACTCGGATGGTTCTCCTTCTTCCCCGACGGCTCACCCGTTGCAGGACTCAAGAACACCATCGAAAAGACAATCTTCCACGACGATCTGGACGCACTCGGAATGGGCGGACTTCTCTATAACATGTCCATCGTATTTAACCCCTTCAGAGCTTCCTCCATCGTAGATAACCCCTTCCACTACGACAACGTTATGTATTACACCGAAACCTATACCAAGCTCCGTAAGTCTCACTACTTCACAGAGGAGACCATCGAAAAGGTTAAGGCAGCAGGCGGTGAGTGGAGAGTTATCGAAAAAGAACCCGGCGAATACGTATTCCAGCAGATGTATTACAACAAGCAGAACCTCTCTGTAATAGGCGATGCAGCTCTCAATACCCTCTCGGGTAAAAACCCCTTCGAGAAACAGACTCCCTTCATTCGTATAGAGTCTCGTTACTCCACTCTTATGCAGAATCCCGTAACTATTGCTGAGTTTGACGAAAATGCACCTCTCGGCGGTACAACAATCAAAAAGACCGTTGCAGGAATTGATTTGACTCCTAATATGGCAATGGCATTCAAGGTTAAGGGTACCGGTAAGGACGGCGACGCACTTCTCATCACTATCACAGGTGATATCACCAGCGGTGAGTCGGGCGGACACGCGGCATACTTCATCGACCTCAACTTCGAGGGCTGGAGAGACATTATCCTTCTCGATATGGACAGCGCTGAATACGATACCGATAAGTATCAGTTCTCGGGAATTTCCACCTCGGGAGCTACCTATGCAACCTACCGTACCATCGCAAACTTCAAAAAGGTACTTAACCTCACCGTGCTCTTTGACGGAGACACAGCAAAGAATGCACAGATGACTGATATCATCGCATATCAGCACACCGAGTCCCCCATCAAGAACCCCACAGTATCAGTAGGCTCCTCTAAGGTTACCTTCAACTGTGAGATGAAGGGTGGAGAGTATCTCGAATACGATCCCGAAACGGGCAAGGCAATCCTTTATCACAACGCAGAGCAGACAAAGGAAGAGATTACCTTCACTGGCAACCTCGAAATTCCTAACGGCTCATTTACCGCAACCTACTCAGCCGAGACTCTCAGCGAAGCACCTCTCCGTGCTAAGCTCGTCGTAGGCTTCTTAGGTGAAGAAATCGGCAACGCTAAATAATTTTCAAAGGATGTACACCTCGGTGTACATCCTTTTTATGTTAATTTTTTACCTCAATATAAAAGAAAAAAGCAGAAACGACTTTCGCACCGCAATTCAGCAATATTGTTACAAAAAACACTTGTATTAAGGTCGTTTTTGGAAAAAGGCAATTTTGATATAGTGCTTTTTAACAAAAGTATGCTCTGATTTTCGTCACAAAAGCAAGATAATAATTTTAGTAATTTCTTGATTTTTAAAAACAAAAATGATATAATTAACGTGTTATATTATTTTTAAGGAGAACAAAGATGAAGAAAATCCTTTTAACCGTTCTTTTACTCACGCTTATTGTCTCGGCTCTTTGTGTCACGGTTAACGCGGCAATCCTGCCTATTGACAGCAAAGCGGTAAATGAGAACGGATTTTCAATCACCACCTTCCAAGGCACTCAGACGTTCTTTAAAAACGACGACTATATGCAGGACATAGAGGACTCGTTTTACTGGCTTTCTGATACCAAGGAAATTAACACAAAGTATTTTGGATTTGTAGGACAGCTTGTAGCACAGTCCTCCTACACCTATCAGAATTTCGTTGAAAAGAAGCTCGGTACTATTGCCGACCTTGTAGAAAAGCAGAAGACCGACGAGGCTTGGCTTGAGCAGTTTGAACGTATTCAAAAGTCAGCAAAAACTCTCAAGGAGGTTGAAATCCCCTACGGTGTATCATACTCTCCTACTGATAATTACGGCGGTATGATGGGACTTCTCCGTGACAATCATCAGAGCGACTACTTCCCCGTAACCGACATACTTGACGGCTATGAATACGATTACGCAGACGACGGCAACTATTACGTTGTTGTTGAGAATAACGGCGTGAAGTATATGATTTTCACTCTTGAGCCCTGGCCCCGTGCCGCTGTGCTCGACTGGGTAAACCTCTCACTTCAGGATAATCAGGACAAGTACGCTATTATTTACACCTATTCCTTCATTGATTCCTCGGGCGGTATGTACACCATGTGGGATTGGAGCGTCAAGGGAGATATCAGAACGGATAAGACCACTTATCTCAGATACTGCAACATCTCCTCTATGGGTTCTCCCCGCGACGGTGACCAGCTCTGGAATTACTGCTTCTCAAAGAACGATAATATCCTCGCCGTCATTTCGGCATACGGCGGAGCGTCCGACGTTGCGTTAACTAAGTTCAAGAACTCAAACGGTATTGAGGTTGCGGCAATCAACACAAACGCCGACAAGCTTTACTCAACCGTCGGTCTTGCAATGTTCAACGTTTCAATCTCGGAGGACAACAAGACAATTACCTGCTCGTATCTCTCTCCCTTCAACGGATATCTCGACACAAGTGTCAAGAGCATCAAGCTCAACAAGATAGCTACCCTTGCCGAGCCAAAGATTGAGCTCCCCAAGATTGCAACTCAGTACAACGGTGCAAACAAGGCTTATATCTTCGGTTACGAGGGCAACACCTTCCGTCCCAACGCAAATATGACGAGAGCTGAGGCTTGTACCATCTTCTCCCGTCTAATTCTTGAGACGCAAAACATCCCCGACGGATACACCACGCGTTTTACCGACGTAAAGGCTGGTGATTGGTTCTACAATGCAGTAGCATTTCTTGACGAGAAGGGCTTCTTCGACCAGCTTACCGCATCCACCTATAAGCCCAACGAGCCTATTACCCGCGCAGAGTTCGTTGACCTTGCAAACAAGGCAAGCTCTCTCAAGGCTTCAAGCAAGAAAATAGAGTTTGCGGACGTACCTGTAACTCATTTCTACTATGAATCAATTATGGCAGCCGCAGGTGCGGGAATCGTTAACGGCTACGAGGATTCAACCTTCCGCCCCGATAACACCATTACACGCGCTGAGGTCGTAACGGTTGTAAACAGACTTCTCGGTCTCAAGTCAACCGCCAAGACCATCGACACCACAAAGCTTGAAAACGAGTTTGTTGATATCGGAACGCATTGGGCACGACTTAACATTCTTATGGCGTCCAATTCCAACGTACACGGCTCTTACTACTACACAAAGACCCTTGACGGTGTAACTGAAACGGCTAAGAATATAACCTTCACAAACAAGCATTTTTCCTTTACCGTAGAAAAGAAAACGGGTAAGGTTCTGGAGATAATCAACCTCTATACCAACGAGGATATAAACAACAACGCAAGCAATCCCAATTTCATTTACCTCGTTACAACCGAGGGTGCCAAGGTCGTTCCCGTCGCAATGTCTCTTGACGGCAACAGAATCAAGGTTGACTTCAAGAACGGCTCGTCCGTATACTTCCTCGTTGAAATTACCGACGACCTTATGACCTTTGAAATTGACTCCGAGCTTGCTCCAGGTGTCTTGACCGTCGTATACGGCGTTCTTGAAACTGACATCAAAATTTCAAACGAGCCTGATTCCTTCCGAATCAACGGCATCGGTATGACGGCTTGGACTCAGGTTTCAAACTATCTGCTCGGCGAATACAAGAATACTGTTGCAAAGGCACATTCAAACTACGATGCAGGAACTATGGGCTCAAAGTACGGTATTGTATTTTCTAAATACTCCGACACCATTCCTTTTATGAAGAAAGCGATGGACGCGGTTGACACCTCGGTCGGCTTGTCACTCAAGTCAGCAGGTGCTTATACTAAGGAATGGGAGCCTATTTACGAGGACTACGCAATCCGAGGCGATACTAATCCCGAAACTATCGACGAGTTTATTGCGCTCTGTAAGGAATACGGCGTTGATACGATAGATCTTCATATGGGTGGCACTACCTTCCTTAACGGTAACTTCAAGTTTGCGTATACCGAAACGGGTACAGCAAAGGAATACTATGAGAAGATTGGCTACAAGTTCAAGGAGGCAGGCTTAAGAACGGCGCTTCATAGCTACGCTTGGTATATCGACTATACCGCAACCGATATCACAACCGATCCATATTGGCAGAAGCAGCTTCTCAAGAAGGACGACGTATATACGCTCTCAAAGAACATGACCAAGTTCCGTTCCAACGTACCGACGGTTGAGGATGCAACGGGCTTTGATCCCACAACCTCATTCTTCATTGCGAACTCTCACTTCATTCTTATCGACGAGGAAATTATCAAGGTTGGCAAGGGTACAGACGCGGGCTTCGTCAACATAACGAGAGGTCAGTGCGGTACAGAAGCAACGACCCATAAGGCTGGTACTAAAATCTATCATCTCTCGGGACATTTCGGAAAGCTCGTTCCCGAGTACGGCTCAGAGCTTTTCTGGAGAACGGCAGACCTTATGGCAGAAGCGTACAACGACGGTCAGTTCGATATGCTTTACTTCGACGCAATTGACGGATGCGGCGCTGACATTACTGCCTGCTATGCGGATACAGGCTGGAGTGCTTGGTACTGGCATCAGATGTATATTCACAGAATCGTATCTCAGTGCGAGAGAACGCCTATCGTTGAGACCTCTTCGGGATGCGGTCAGGAATACAACTTCCGCGGACGTATGGGAGCTTACGACTATCCCAGCCGTGCTTATAAGATTTCTATCAGGTCACACGCAAAAAACAATCTTAAGGCTGCTGCAAGTAACATCATTTCAACTCTCGGATGGTGGCATTTCCGTCCCGACAACGCTCCGACAGCAGGAATGTATAACACCATTCAGAAGACACAGTTCATTGATGATATTGATTACCTCGGTATGACCGCTATCATTTACGATATGACGATGGTTTATAACCCCCTCCCTGCTGACATCAACGAAAACCCCTTTATGAAGGCTAATATTTCTTACTATAACGACACTTATTCAAAGCTTCGTAAGTCTCATTACTTCTCCGATGAGGTAAAGCAGACGATAATCGAAAAGGGCGGCGAGTGGAAGGTAATCGAAAAGGCTCCCGGTGAGTACGCATTCCTTCAGATGTACTATTCTCAGGCTAACCTCGGAAACGACCTCACCTCTCCCAATTATTCCTTCAAGGGTAACAATCCCTTCTCATCACAGACTCCCTTCGTAAGAGTTGAGCCTCGTTGGTCAACAGAATACGCAAATCCAATAACCATCGTTGAATTTGACGAGGATAAGACGTTAGCTAACCAGACGCTTAGCAAAACGGGGCTTTCGGTAAATATGAGCAAGAATATGGCTATGAAGGTCAAGGTCAAGGGTACGGGCAAGGATGGAGACGCTATCCTTATCTCCCTCACGGGCGGTCTCACGTCGGGCGAATCAAACGGACACGCTGACCACTTTATTGACCTCAATTTTGAGGGCTGGAAGGAATTTGTTATGCTCGATGTGGACAATGCTGAATACGATACTGCAAAGTACACATTCGGCGCTCCCATCTACAACGTAGGCGGTGACTACGGTACGGTGCGTTCAACCCCCAGCTTCTCAAACATTGTCAAGGTTGTAGTTTACACCTGCGGAGATACCGCAAAGACTGCACAAATATCGTCGATTACGGCATATGAGCAGAACAAGGCAACCGTTAAGAATCCAACGGTTACCGTTGGCTCATCCAAGATGACCT
Organism: Clostridia bacterium; assembly: GCA_017439965.1. Classification (GTDB taxonomy): domain Bacteria; phylum Bacillota; class Clostridia; order Oscillospirales; family SIG627; genus RGIG6353. The sequence goes on from JAFSID010000008.1 coordinate 13,927, forward strand.
TCAACACCGAGATTGACGGCGGTAACTATATTGAATATTATCCCACTGAAAACAAGGCATACCTCTACAACAACAAGGAGCAGACAAAGACAGAAATTGGCTTTACGGGTACGTTAAACGTGGCAAGCGGTGACTTCACCTGCACCTATTCCGCAGAGTCACTAACATCTTCAACGCTTCGTGCAAGAGTAACGCTCGGCTTCTCAGGTGAAGAAATTACAAACTAAATGCTTTTACAAGGAGATGTAAAAAAAGTCCAGACCGCCAAAAACAATAAAGCATAAGCAAATGAGACTGTTTATCAAAACAAATACAGATAAGTATTAAGGTAAAAACTCAAAAATGAGTTTTCTCGAATAAATCATATGTTTTTGGCTCTGAACAAACCTCGCCACTACCGTACACTCGTACGCTGACGGGCTTCGGTTTGTCCATTCTGGAGCATTTTTTCCTATCTCCTGAAAA
>JAFSID010000073.1 GCA_017439965.1 Clostridia bacterium
ATAGGAAAAAATGCTCCAGAATGGACAAACCGAAGCCCGTCAGCGTACGAGTGTACGGTAGTGGCGAGGTTTGTTCATAGCCAAAAACATATGATTTATTCGAGAAAACTCATTTTTGAGTTTTTACCTTAATATTTATCTTCATTTGTTTTGATATACAGTCTCATTTGCTTATGCTTTATTGTTTTTGGCGGTCTGGACTTTTTTTACATCTCCTTAAAATTTTTATCTCTTTTTAGTGTTAATTTCCTCAACTATCATTGCGATAAACTCGTCAAGCTTCATGGAGGTCATAGCCTGAGTGTCACGGCGTCTTACCGAAACCGTACCCTCCTCCTGCTCCTTATCGCCTATTACGAGCATATAAGGAATCTTCTTAAGCTGTGCCTCACGCACCTTGTAGCCCGTCTTTTCCTGGCGCTTGTCAGCCTCACACTTAACGCCTGCCGCCTCAAGCGCCGCCATAACCTTGTCGGTATACTCGTTGTTGCGGTCGGTGATGGGAAGGAGTCTTACCTGAACGGGTGAAAGCCAGGTAGGAAGTGCGCCTGCGTACTTCTCAATAAGAAGCGCGAGCGTTCTCTCGTAGCAGCCGAGAGAGGTACGGTGAATGATATAAGGAATCTTTGCGGTGTTGTCGGAGTCGATATATTCCATACCGAACTTCTTTGCGAGGAGCATATCTATCTGAATGGTAACGATCGTATCCTCCTTGCCGAATACATTCTTGCACTGAATGTCGAGCTTGGGTCCGTAGAATGCAGCCTCGTCAATACCGATAACGTAATTCTCAGGACCGAGAAGCTTATCGAGAAGCTCTCCCATAATGCTCTGAGCCTCGTCCCACTGCTCTGCGGTGCCCTCGTACTTATCGGTACGGTTGGGATCCCACTGCGAGAAGCGGAAGGTACAGTCCTCCCAAAGACCTACGGTCTCGAGAGCGTACTTTGCGAGCGAGAGACACTGCTCAAACTCCTCTGCGAGCTGGTCGGGACGGAGTACGATATGACCCTCGGAGATGGTGAACTGACGAACACGGATAAGACCGTGCATTTCGCCCGAGTCTTCGTTACGGAAGAGGGTCGAGGTCTCACCGAGTCTCATGGGGAGGTCACGGTAAGAGCGCTTTCTGTTCAAAAATACTTGGTACTGGAAGGGACAGGTCATAGGACGGAGAGCAAAGCATTCCTTGGTCTCGTCGTCGGGGTCACCCATTACGAACATACCGTCGAGATAGTGATCCCAGTGACCCGAAATCTTGTAAAGCTCACGCTTAGCCATAAGAGGAGTCTTTGTAAGGAGATAGCCTCTCTTCTCCTCCTCGTCCTCAATCCAGCGCTGAAGCTTCTGAATAACTCTTGAGCCCTTGGGAAGAAGGATGGGGAGACCCTGACCGATGGAGTCAACGGTTGTGAAGAACTCAAGCTCACGTCCGAGCTTGTTGTGGTCGCGTCTCTTTGCCTCCTCAAGTGCCTCAAGGTGAGATGCGAGCTCGTCCTTGGATGCAAACGCAGTACCGTAGATACGTGTAAGCATCTTATTCTTTTCACTGCCTCTCCAGTAAGCGCCCGTAGCGGACAAAAGCTTGAACGCCTTAACCGCGGAGGTGTAGGTTACGTGAGGGCCTGCGCAGAGGTCAACGTAGTCGCCCTGCTTGAAGAAGGAAAGCTCCTCGTCCTCGGGGAGATCGAGAATAAGCTCCACCTTATATGGCTCGCCCTTTTCCTCCATAAGCTTTATAGCCTCCTCACGAGGAAGAGTAAATCTCTCAAGCTTGAGGTTTTCCTTGACTATCTTCTTCATCTCAGCCTCGAGCTTCTCAAGGTCCTCCTCGGTGAAGGGATGGTCGGTGTCAAAATCGTAATAGAAGCCGTCCTTGATGGAGGGTCCTATTGCAAGCTTTACCTCAGGGAAAAGTCTCTTTACTGCCTGAGCAAGAATGTGGGACGCGGTATGGCGGAGGGCGTCTCTGCCTATCTGGTCCTCAAAGGTGTATTCTTCAATAACACCGTTTTGCATAATTACTTTCATAGCGTTCTCCTTTATATATACAATGAATTTTTTACGGTATTTTGGCTAAAGCTGAAAAATTGTGTGTTCAAAAAAGTCTTTCTTAAAACTGTGAGCTTAGCGAACATCAGTTGCCAAAGGCAACTTTTGTTTTCGTTTTTTCCTCACCTATTCAATAAAAAACACCCTCGCCTTTCGGCAAGGGTGCAGTACACGGTTCCACCTTGTGTTTAACTCAAAATTCCCTTTTAACGTCGGGCACACGGCAAGGCTTGGTCACCTGCGGCTCGGGAGTGGTCTTCCCCTATCGGCGTCAAGGTCTCGCACCAACCGACCTCTCTCTTGAAACGCTTTGACAAGGTACTCTTTCCGTCACAGCCTTTGATGAAAAGATTATAGTACACAAAACGGATTTTGTCAAGTTCTAATTTTAGTCAATCGTCGTATCCAGCTTAAAGCGGAGTATCTTGCGAAGAGTATTTTTGGGAAATTCTTCGCGTCTTATCTTAATCTGCGCAACCTTCTTGTAGGGCACTGCGGTCTTGTTATACTCGGCAATTTTTTCCTTGAAATAGCCTTTTATATCCTCGATTGAATTTTTTTCAAAATATTCCTTATCGGGATAAATTTCGGCAACGATTGCGTTGTGCTCCATTCCCCGACGGCTCTGTCCCTCGTAAACGATAACGTCAACCACTCCCTGATACTGTGAGATTACGTTCTCTATCTCCTCGGGATAAACGTTTTTACCGTTTGATAAAATGATGAGATTTTTCTTTCTGCCCGTTATGTAAAGAGTGCTTCCGTCAAGTCTGCCGTAGTCACCCGTTCTGAAATAGCCCTCTTCGTCAAACGCCTCGGCGGTTGCCTCCTCGTCCTTGTAATAGCCCATCATAACGTTTAAGCCCTTTACGAGAATTTCGCCCTCGCCGTCCTCGTTAGGCTCGTCAATCTTAACGCTGTCAATATCGAGCACCGTACCGACGCTGTTCTTGACGGGATTAACGCTTCGGTTGACCGCAACGATAGGCGCACACTCTGTAATGCCGTAGCCGTTGAGAGTGGATATGCCGACCGACTCAAAGAAGTCTACTATCTCGGGATTTATCGACGCGCCTCCCGAGATTACCATTTTAAGCTTACCTCCGAATGCCTCGGTAACCGAAGTGAAAAGCCTGGCTCTTGCATCAACGCCTATATGACGCACGGCGTTGCTCATCCTCATCATATTCTTTAAAAGCTTAGCCTTGCCCTTTTCCTCAACGGTGGCAAGTATTCTGCGGTAGAAGGTTTCAAGATAGAGAGGCACGAGTACAAGATGCTCGGGCTTCTGCTCACGAAGCTCCTTGGTAATATAACGAAGCCCCGAAGAGATATAGACCTCCGAGCCTATCATAAGGTGTCCGAGAATCATAATGGACGAGCCGTAGGTATGATGAGGAGGAAGAAGTCCTATGGTCTTTTTGCCGTAGTCGATATAAGGAAGCACGTCGGCAACGTCGGAAATAACACAGCTTTGCGAGAGCATAACGCCTTTGCCCTTGCCCGTCGTACCCGAGGTAAAGACGAGCAGGGCGAGTGCATAGGAGTCAATAGGAGCCTCGAAATATGCATTTTTATTCTTAATAAATTTCATCTCACCAAGTGCGGTAAGAGTCTTGACGTTGCACTCGTTATCCTTGGCGCCCATATAAACGGCGGGAGCAAGTAAAGTGACGGAGCTTTCAATTACCTCAGCCTTTTCGGAAATGTCCTCATCGCAGAAAAGAAATTCAACGTCTGCCTTTTTGGTAGTGTCGGCAAGATCCTCTGCCGTCCAGTCCCTGTCAAGAGGCACTATCACCGCGCCAATCGACAAAAGCGAAAAATACATAAGCGCCCAATCGTATGACATTTTTCCGATAACGGCACAGTGACGGCCTGCACAGCCCATTGAAAGAAGCTCGCTTGCAAGACTCCTCACGTCACGGCGGAGGGTCTCAAAGCTTATTCTGACGGGAGACGGGTCGGACGGTGAAAGCTTCCAGGAGTATGCAATTCTGTCTCTCCACTCATCCCCTGCCCACTCGACGATATCACGAATATTGATAAAATCTCTTTTTTCATGCAAAAGCTCTTTTTTCATAATTACCTCGTTTCAGCACACGGTGTGCTAATATTTTTCTCACGCTCTCATTCCGTCCAGAAGCACTCTGAAGCTGTACTTGAAGTTCTCAACAGCAAGCTCCTTCGGAATACCTCTGCCGAGCGCGTCGGCGTTGTAGCCACGGATAAAGCACCATATGGAATAGCTCATTATATCCGAGTCAAGATTTTTCACAAAGCCGTGAGACTTTGCAAACTCGATGATTTTCTTGATCTGCTCCTTCCACCATTCGTAATTGGAATCGGAAACCGAGTCGGTCTCAAAAACGTACTGGTTGAAGCTCATCTTGTTTTCATAGGACATTACAAGGGTATTCGTGACGATTTCGATGACCTGCTCAAAGAAGTCCTTCTCAGGCTCAAACCTTATAAAAAGGCTTTCACGAATCTTCATAACGGTGCTTTTGTAAACGAGAGTCAAAACCTCTCCCACGTTGTGAAAGCGGTTATAGAATACACGGTTGGTAATGTTGAGCGCCCTCATTATCTTTCTGACCGTAACCGATTCCGCGCCCTCGCGAGTGGCAATCTGCTCGGCTGCCTCAACGATTTTATCCGACATCTCATCGTGTATAAGCTCCATCTCTGCTCCGTTCATTAAATCACCCCCATAAAAAGCGGCTCGCAGTCGCTTGGAATTGTATGCCGATTTCTTAGTATAAAAAAACAGTTCAGCACACAATGTGCTGAACTGCATTATATCACACTTCTATCCTTTTGTCAATAAACTGCTACGACTTTTTCCTGATTACAAAATAAGATATCCAATATATAAGAAGCAGGGCAAAAACGGAATATGACACCCATTGTACCGCCTCCTGCATATCAAGTAAGGATAACACGATCACCGTAACGGCGGCAGCCAGAACGTATACCAAAAAGGATACGCTTCTCGCTCTGTTTATAATGGATATATTTCTCTCGTCGGTTTCTGCAATCTCACGCCTTCTTACGCTCTCCTCGTTTTTAGTTATCAAAAAATAATTTCTCAGGCGCGCAATACCGAAAACGGTAAAAATAAGTCCGTATGCGGAAACCGTGTCGTCTGCCTTTAAGACGTTTGCTCCGATAATCATAAGAATACCGATAACCGTATACGTTATCGCTACGTACATTCTTATTCTCAATTTCTTTTTGAAATCCATATTATTCCTCCTCAAAAATAAAAATATCCTCAATACTCATCCCAAAGTATCTCGCAATTTTATGCGCAAGCTGTAACGATGCGTTATATTTCCCGTTTTCAAGTGAGATTATAGTCTGACGGGTGACCCCGACAGCACTCGCAAGGTCGTCCTGCGTCACCTTTCTGTCCTTTCTCAAATCCCTTATTCTGTTGTTCAAGCAATCACCTCCAATAAGTAAAGTATACTTTACATTTTCATTTTAGCACAAGCATCTCAAAATGTCAAGTATATTTTACATTTTTTACAAAAAAAGCAAGAACAAAAGACATATCGCTTTTGTTCTTGCTCAATCTAAAATGTAATTGAATACAATATTATTCGAAATCAACGTTTATTAAGGATGCATATTTCAAAATTTCAGACTTTGTCGCATCCTTATCGCCCCATTCGGTGCCATCGGTAAAATAAACGCTGTAAACGTAAAGCTTAACGCTCTTTACACTATCCTCAATAAATTGATAGGTTAACGTATTTGATTCGCCGGACGGAATAGTTGTATCAGTAGAAAGCTCTTTCTGAGTCGTCCAGCCCTTTATTTCATCTCCGTACACGTCATACGGAACGGAATAAAAACGTATCGCCGCAATATCCTTGTCGCTGACGTTGGTTATGGCAATTGTAAGCTCGGGAAGTCCTATTATGGACTTGCCTACCTCGGCACTTGCGGTTATTCCGCAATCGCCTGAAAATACGTTGGTATTTCCTTGAACATCATTTGTCTTATCATCATTTGTCACGGTATTTTCATCCGTTCCCGAATTGGTACTAACGGTTTTGTTCTCGCTTTGCTCGGTATCGCTGTCGTTTCCTCCCGACGAGCCGGCTACGGCAATAACTACTATTACTATTATTACCCAGAACCACCATTTTTTGTACAAAGGCTTTTTCTTTTTAACAGTTACCTTACAACCGTTGGGGCAAGAATCACCTACGTACTCACTCTTACATATCGGGCACTTAAACTTTGTATCCATTTTTCTTTCTCCTTTTACATATTGTGACAACATTATAACACTATGGTTTTAATTTGTCAATACTTTACAACTATGATTGGTTATAATTATCTATCATTTTTAATATAATAGTTGTAAAAGAAAGAGGTGTAAGTTTGAACAATAACATTTTTTTAGTCGAAATGGGTAACAGAATATCTTGTAGAAGAAAAGAATTAAAGCTGACACAAGAACAGGTAGCGGAAGCGATTAATTTAAGTCTGCAATCCGTTTCCTGCATTGAGCTTGGCAAAAAAGCAATACGCCCCGAAAACTTATACAATTTGTGCAAAGCGCTTGACATATCCGCCGATTATATTTTAACCGGCACAAAATCAAATGAACAATTATCGGGAATAATTAAAAAGATTTCGGAATTAGATAGCGATGATTATGAAGCAATCGAAAGCCTTGTAAATCATTTTCATAAAAAATCGAAATAAGATAGCAAAAAGAGCAAGAACGAAGGAACGTGTCCTTTGTTCTTGCTCTGTTTGTTTTAATAATTAGTAACGCCCGCAGGCATTTTTTATATTATCTCTTACCCCAGATGCACTCTTCAGCAAACTCCTCAGCGATAACGCCCTCGGGTCTGCCCGTCTTCTGAGACTCGGTAAGTATTCTCTCGATGGTGTTATAGATGTTATAAACCTTCTCAAGAACCTTTTCCTTATTGTAGTTGCCTGCAGCCTCACCTGCGGCATTGATAACGCCACCGCCGTTGATGATGAAGTCGGGAGCGTAGAGGATTCCGCGAGCCTTGAGAGCCTCACCTGACGCGAGGTCAAGGATAACGTTGTTAGCCGCACCTGCGATAGCCTTACAGTTGAAGTTGGGGATGGTGTCGGGGTTAACTACCGCACCCATAGCACAGGGAGCGAGAATGTCGCACTCCTGAGAAAGAATCTTGTCAGCGGGAACGATGGTTGCGCCAAACTCGTCACGGAGCTTTTCGAGAGGCTCCATATTGGTACGGTTGGAAACGTAAAGGATAGCGCCCTCCTTAGCGAGATGGCGGCAAAGGTCATAGCCAACCTTACCGATACCCTGAACGGCAATCTTAACGCCGTCGAGGCTGTCGGTACCGGTGAGAACCTTGTTGGTAGCCTTAATACCCTGCCATACACCGATGGAGGTAAAGGGAGAGGGGTCACCGCTTACGTGGGGAAGACCGCAGATGTACTTGGTCTTACGAGCCATAATGAGAGCATCGTCGCAGTCGGTGTTAACGTCCTCTGCCGTGATATAGCATCCGCCGAGAGCGTTAACCGCTTCAGCAAAGGCTTCAAACATAGCCTCGGTCTTCTGGGAAGGATCGGCAATGATTACGCCCTTACCTCCACCGAAGTCAAGACCTGCGGCAGCATTCTTATGAGACATACCTCTTGAAAGTCGAAGAACGTCGAAGAGAGCATCGTCGCTGGACGCATAGGGATAAAGACGGCATCCACCGATAGCGGGACCTCTTACTGTGTTATGAACGGCAATAATTGCCTTCAAGCCTGCCTTTTCGTTATTTACAAACAGGACCTTTTCATGTCCTCTGTCGCACATGGTTTCCATGAGCTTCATACAAATCACCTCTAAAAATATAAATTAACATATCAAGGCATGGGAAATTAGGTTTTTCCTCTTCTTCCATACAAAAATATAGGGGTATTTTATCACAAAGATTTTCAAATTGCAATATTTTTTTATTAAAAAATTTCAATTTTTTTGAATTTTTATTCACTCGCTCTATCTGTCCCTTCTTAAAGCAAGCGGTGAAATATCGAAATATCTCTTAAAAAGCCTTGAAAAATAGTTATAATTGTCAAATCCGAGATGCTCGGAAATGTCCGAAAGACTCATTTCGTGGGACTCGATAAGCTCCTTGGCAATCAGCATTTTTCGCTCATTTACGTAATCGGTGAGCCTTTTTCCCGTCTCCTTCTTGAATATATATGCAAGATACTCACGGGATAAATTCAGCTCCTCCGAAAGCCTTGCAAGACCTATTTTCTCGGTTATATGCTCGTCAACAAAACGCAGAGCGCGAAGCACGTGGTCATTGCTCGTCGAAACGCTTGAGCTCTGCAAAAGCTCAAGCAGAATACAATTAAGAAGATTCATAAGTCTCTGCTTAGAATAATACTGCGGAAGCATATGGCTGTAAGGAAAGGAGGCAATAAGCTTGCGTATATCCGAGGTGATTGAATCCTTCATATAATAATCAAACGGAAGAGTAACTCCGTCTGCAAGAAGAAAATTGAAGCTTGCGTACTTCACGCCACTCTCAAGACCCTGACGGCTCCGCTTTACGTCGGGCGGAATAAAAACCGCATCGTTTTTTTCAAGTATATAGCGCTTATCACCGACGGTATACTCAAGCCGACCGCTTATGACGAAGGTCAGATCGTAGTGCTTCGTTGCAACGTAGGGCATCGAAATTGATCTCGGGACGGATATATTGCAAAAATGCAAAAGCTCGGATACAAGATACGCTTCCATAATTCACCTTAATTTTGTGCTAATTTTATTATTTTTCGTTAATATCGGTCATTTCCTTAAAACGACTTATATACTATAATAAGTATAGCAATTAACGGTAAAATGTCAACACTAATTTTGTTTAAGAGGTGTAAAATATGAAAGCATTACTTTTAGGTGACCTTTCCCCTACCGCTATATCGAACGAGCTTTTTGAAAAGCAGGATATCAATACTCTTTACAACGACACGCTTGAGCTTCACAGGGACAACGACGTGTGCTTCGTAAACCTTGAATGTGCCTTGACCGACAGTGAAAACGCCATAAAGAAATTCGGTCCTAATCTCAAGGCTCATAAGAACACCGCCAAGGTTTTAAAGAGCATCGGTGTGACCCACTGCGGACTCAGTAATAACCATATCTTTGACTTCGGAGTCGAGGGCACGGTTGACACTCTCCGCGCGCTTGACGAGGCAGGTCTTGAATACACGGGCTTCGGTAAGGATTATGATGACTCGCGCCGTGACCTTATAATCGAAAAGGACGGAGAAAAAATTGCAATAATTGCCGTATGCGAGCACGAGTATTCCTACGCGCTTGAGGACAGAATGGGCTCACGTCCTTACGATGAATATAATACTATTGAAGATATAAGAGCCGCTAAAGCGAACGCCGACCGCGTTATCGTAATTTATCACGGCGGTAAGGAGCATTGCCGTTATCCCTCTCCCCGTCTCGTCCGTGCCTTTCGCGCAATGGCAAGAGCGGGCGCCGACGTCGTACTCGGTCAGCACAGCCACTGTATCGGATGCTATGAAAAGTACGAAAACTGTCACCTCCTCTACGGTCAGGGCAACTATCACTTTGTAAAGCCTGCATTTATGACGGTTGCGGAGAGCTGGAACACCTCCCTTGCGGTAAACTACGATACGAAGACCCATGAAATTGAGTTTATTCCTCTTGTAAATACCGACGAGGGCGGTATCGAGCTTGCAAAGGGTGATGAGAAAAAGGAGATTCTCGACAGACTCGACGCCTGCTCCGAAAAGCTTGCAAGCGGTGAATGGAAAAAGGAATGGCACGACTTCTGCGTAACAGTCGCAGAAATGTATCACAGAAACATCGTTAATTCAAACTCTCCTCTGTTTGAATACACCACCATCACGGGTCACTACCTCGACTGTGAGGCTCACACCGACGTGCTTCGCGAAATGTACCCGTCTTACAATCTTATAAACGAAAAGTAAAATACCAAATTCAAGGGAGACGCTCAATGCGTCTCCCTTAATTTTACTGCATATTCAAGTAATTTCCCTCGGTCATTTTCAAGCTCATCCCGTAAAACAAGCTCAAAAAGTGTGTCAAGCACCTGTCCCATTAGTGTCCCTTGTTCGAAGCCTATCGAGGCAAGGTCAGAGCCGTTTATTTTCATATCACGACGGTGCATACACTCACCGTCCTCAAGCATTTTTTCAAGCAGAGAAAGAGTATCAGTATCCCCTCTGAGTCTTAGCGCGGAAATAACGGCAGACTCACCGTTATCCGATACGGCTTTTTTCAATTCATATTTCGTTTCAGGACGCTTTTCGAAAAAGAGGCGTCTTGTTTTTTTATAAAACGAGGAAAGCTCGTTTGAGAATTTAAGACGGGAAATACCGTTGCCGTCGGTTGCGCAGAAAAAGAGCGCAAGACGGTCACACGGCTCTTCAAGCCTATTTACGCTTGACGAAAAAAGCTCCGTATCAACCTCTCCAAACAAAAGCTCTAAAATCTCACGGTATTCCCGAGCCACGCCGTCGGCGTTTTTTCCGCAGACGAGCTTTTCCATCTCGTCTCTTATTCTCTCGGCGCTGACCGTTTTTAAAAGGTGAGCGTTCTTAAAAATTGATTTTTTCGTATTTTCCTCAATCACAAAGCCGAGCTTTGAGGAAAACCGAAGCGCGCGAAGTATACGAAGAGCGTCCTCGTCAAAGCGGCGGTCGGGGTCACCGACACAGCGTATGACACCGTTTTCAATATCCTCCTTGCCACCGAAAAGGTCAACGAGTCCCGTTTTCTCGGAGTACGCCATAGCGTTGACGGTAAAATCACGGCGTGACAGGTCGTCGGCAAGTCTCCGTGAAAAAGTAACCGTCTCGAGACGGCGATGGTCAAGATACTCACCGTCACAGCGGTGAGTCGTTATCTCAAGCTTTTCACCGTTTATAATAACCCCGACAGTACCGTGCTTTTCACCTTGAAGAAAGACCGAAAAGCCGTCGAATACCGCCTTCGTCTCATCGGGAGTTGACGGGGTGGTCATATCGTAGTCATACGGTTGCCTTCCCATAAGGCTGTCCCTGACACAGCCTCCCACCAAAAAAGCCTCAAAGCCCGCCTTTTCAAGAAGGCTGAGCGCAATTCTTACGTTTTCGGGTATAATCATTTTTCAAAATAGCAGAGAGCCGCGCCGATGACCGTACCGTAACGGCTTCTGTCGGGAATGTAAAACTTAAGCCCGAACATTTCGGCAATCTTATCAAACACAAGCTTTACCTCGGCATTTCTCGTAAGAGAGCCGATGAGCACGATATCCTTGATGTTACGACTTTTAGCGGCAAAAACCGCTACCATACCGATGGTTTCAAATACGAGATTTATAAGACCGCAGGCAATATCCGATGGCGTTGCAAGCTCGGAAAGGTTACCGAAGTTTGCCGCTGTCGTGCCTGCAGAAAGAGTGGGAGAAATATCCTTCTTGGTGATATCTCCGATTCTCAGGTCGATGTTGTTAAGGTCTCCGTCCTTGGCGAGAGTAAAGAGGGTCTCGGTATCCGATACACCGAGCATCTGCTTTGAAAGCCCCAGAAGCGTACCGCCTCCGACTCCCGTACCTCCGTCGTAGGAAACGCTGCTGCCGTTAGCGTACACCATAGCCGTACCCGTACCCATGCTGACGACGAGCGCCTCGGAAAGTCCCGACAGATATAGCGCTCCGCGTCCGTTTGCATCAAACTCACGCACGTGCTCACAAGGGATGGAATAAAGCTCGTCACCTATAAAGGTTGAGCCAACGCCCGTTATCATAATTTTTTCTATCTCGGAAAGCTTGATGCCGTTTGTATCGGTAAACTTACCGAAGGCACCGTAAGCCGAGGTCTTCTGGTCGTTAGCCTGAACGAACATAGGCTCGATTATTTTCTTATCCGAGGTAAACCCCACGATCTTCGTGGTGCTTCCTCCAATATCTATTCCGATGATTACACTCATTTTATAACCTTCCTTAACCGTTAATTCAATGCAAGTATACCACAATATAGAGATAAAATCAACTTTTTTGGAAAATCTATTGAAAAAAGGGAATTTTATGTGTATAATATAAACTGAAGTAAATTTTGATGAAAAGCAAGGAGGATACAAAATGCTTTTAGATAATCTTGAAACAGTAAAGAAGAGTGACCCCGAGCTTTACGAGGCTATGGCATCGGAGCTTGCGCGTCAGAGAAGAAACATTGAGCTTATCGCTTCCGAGAACATCGTTTCCGAGGCAGTGCTTGCCGCAATGGGAAGCCATCTTACCAACAAATACGCCGAGGGATATCCGGGTAAGCGTTACTACGGCGGATGCGAATGTGTTGACGTATCCGAGACACTCGCCATTGAGCGCGCAAAGAAGCTTTTTGGCGCAGAGCACGCAAACGTTCAGGCACACAGCGGTGCGCAGGCAAACCTTGCGGCTTATCAGGCACTCGTTGAACACGGCGATACAATTATGGGAATGGCGCTTGACCAGGGCGGTCACCTTACTCACGGAAGCCCCGTAAACGCATCGGGTATCAACTACAACTTCGTACCCTACGGCGTTGACGAGGAAACGGGTATGATAGACTATGACAAGGTGCTTGAGATTGCACGCGAGTGCAAGCCCCGTCTTATCGTTGCAGGTGCGTCGGCATATCCGAGAAAAATAGATTTCAAGCGTTTCTCCGAGATTGCCAAGGAGGTCGGCGCTTACTTTATGGTGGATATGGCACACATTGCAGGTCTCGTTGCGGCAGGTCTCCACGAGAATCCCGTGCCCTACGCAGACATCGTTACCTCCACCACTCACAAGACTCTCAGAGGTCCCAGAGGAGGTCTCATCCTCTGCCGTGAGGAATTTGCAAAGAAGGTTGACAAGGCAATAGTCCCCGGTATGCTGGGCGGTCCTCTCGAACACGTCATCGCCGCAAAGGCGGTTGCCTTCAAGGAGGCTCTTGCTCCTGAGTTCAAGGAGTATCAGACACGCATAGTTGAAAACTGCGCTACCCTTGCAAGAACTCTTCTTGAGGAGGGCTTCAAGCTCGTATCGGGTGGCACCGACAACCACCTTATACTTCTCGACCTTCGTGATACGGGTATCACGGGCAAGGAGCTTGAGAAGCGTCTTGACGAGGTATATATCACGGCTAACAAGAACGCAGTTCCACGTGACCCTCAGAGCCCCTTCATCACAAGCGGTGTAAGACTCGGTACGGCGGCAGTTACCTCCCGTGGCTTTACCGCAGAGGATATGGTTGAGGTAGGTCACCTTATTGCAATGACCGTCAAGGAATTTGACAAGGCTGACGAGATTCGCGCACGCGCAAAAGCACTTTGCGACAAGCATCCCATTTACGAATAAGCGAGGTTTTTTATAAATGACGTCTCTTGCCGAGCGTATGAGACCCGAGAGCTTTGACGAGGTTTACGGTCAGGAGCACATCCTTTCAAAAAACGGTGCTCTGACAAAAATCGTAAATGCGGGACTCGTCCCGAATATGATTTTTTACGGACCGTCGGGCACGGGTAAGACCACCGTTGCGAACATTATCGCAAAGCGTGCGGGAAAGACGCTCAAGAAGCTCAACGCGACAATAGCGCAGACGAAGGATATCAAGGACGTTTTGCAGGAAAGCAATCTGCTTTTCTCAAACGACGGCATTCTTCTGTTTATCGACGAGATACAGTACCTCAACAAGCGTCAACAGCAAACACTTCTTGAGTTCATCGAGGACGGAAGAGTGACCCTGATAGCCTCGACTACTGAAAATCCGTATTTCTATATTTACAAGGCGATACTCTCCCGTTCTACCCTTTTTGAGTTCAAGCCGCTCTCCGCAAACGCTGTGGGCAAGGCGCTCGACAGAGGACTCGGAATGCTTGAGGAGGAGACGGGTATTGCCAAGGCACTGACCCCCGAGGCTCGCACCTTTCTGTCAAACGCAGGAGGCGGTGACCTGCGAGCCACGCTCAACGCCCTTGAGCTTGCCTTTCACACCGCAGAGGGTGACATTGACGAGGAGTGCGCCAAGTCGGTGCTTACCATGAGCACTATGACCTTTGACAGAAGCGCTGACGGTCATTACGAGCTTTTGTCGGCACTTCAAAAGTCAATTCGTGGCTCAGACGAAAATGCGGCGGTATTCTACCTTGCAAAGCTTTTGCAGGGCGGTGACCTTATTTCTCCGTGCAGACGTCTTCTCGTTATCGCAAGCGAGGATATAGGTCTTGCGTGGCCGATGGCGGCAACGATTGTCAAGAGTCTCGTTGACTCGGCGCTTCAGCTTGGTCTACCCGAGGCTCGCATACCTCTTGCCGAGGCGGCAATACTTCTTGCCACCGCGCCGAAATCCAATTCGGCGTATATGGCAATTAACGAGGCAAGTGAGGATATCGCGCTCGGTCTCGGTCAGGATATGCCCTCAAGGCTCAAGAATAACCACTGCTTCGGAGAGGGTGACAAGAAGGACGAGTACCTTTATCCGCACGATTTCCCGAATCACTGGGTTGACCAGCAGTATTTACCCAACGATTTAAAGGACCGCGTTTACTACCGTTTTGGCGACAACAAGACGGAGAAGGCGGCTTTTGAATATAAAAAATCAATACAGAAAAAATAGGAGTAAGCATTATGAAAAAGAACGGCTTTTTCGCAGAATTCCGCAAATTCATTATGAGAGGTAACGTCATTGATATGGCTGTCGGCGTTGTAGTCGGCGGTGCCTTCAGCAAGATAGTATCCTCTCTCGTTGCAGACATCGTAACCCCTTTCATTTCACTTCTCACGGGTAAGGCAAGCTTTACCGAGCTTAAGTGGGTGCTTCGCGAGGCTGAGATTGAGGTCGTTGACGGAGTCGAGAATATCATCACTCCCGCAACCACCGTTAACTACGGCACCTTCATTCAGTACATAATCGACTTTGTCCTCGTTGCATTCTCCATCTTTATCGTTATCAAGGCTATTGCAAGGCTTCGTGAGGCAGGCGACAAGATAAAGGAAACTCCCGAGATGATAGCCGCAAAGAAGGCTGAAGAGGAAAAAGCGGCAGCAGAAAAGGCTGAGGCTGACGCTAAGGCGGCAAAGGAAGCAGAGGAGATAGTAGCAGCGCGTCGCGCTCAGGCAGAGACCGCAGAGCTTCTCCGTGACATAAAGGCACTTATCGAGAAAAAATGACGGAATTTAAGCCCATAACCTATGAAAACATACGCGAGGTTGAAGCGTATTTTCATAAGGATAAATCGGGGTTTTGCGATTTTACCCCTTTTGTTCTTCTTATGTGGCAAAAAATGTTCAAAACCGAGTACGCCAAAGGCGACTCGGTTTTGTATTTGCGATACAGAATGAACGGCAAAAATTACTACGCGCTTCTCTGCGAGCGTGTTGAGGATGCGCTTGCGCCTCTCAAGGAGCTTGAGCCGGTATTAAACCTCACGCTCGTTTGTGACAACGGCTTGAGGCTTCTTGAAGGCATTGAAAAGAATATCACAGCCGAGACCGACGAAGGCTGGTGGGATTACGTTTACTCACACGAAAGCCTTGCCACTCTAAAGGGCAAGAAATACGCAGGTCAGCGCAACCATATCAACAAATTTGAAGCCCTTTGTCCCGATTGGAAATACGAAAGAATAAACGCCGACAATATCGGCTACGTTGCCGAGTTTTTCGACAAAATATATGAGCCGACGGGTGACGAGACCCACGACTTTGAGGGCGAGATGGTGAAGGAATACCTGAACAATTTCTCCTCCCTTCCGATGCTCGGAGGCTTCGTTACCGCAGGCGGAAAAATCACCTCGTTTGCGATAGGAGAGATTCTGTCGGACACTCTTTTCGTCCACGTTGAAAAGGCAGACCGTGAGATCCACGGCTCATATCCGATTATCGTCAGGGAATTTGCCCGTGACAATCCCGCCAATCTCGTCAATCGCGAGGAGGATATGGGCATCGAGGGTCTTCGTACCTCGAAGCTTTCCTATCATCCCGAAAGGCTTTTAAAAAAATACAACGTTGAGATAAGGTAAAATTATGAAAAGATTTCTTATAATTTCGTTGCTTATCACGGCTTTGCTCACTCTGTGTGCCTGCAAGAGCGAGGAGTACGGGGTCGGTGATTCGGTCTTTATCGGATACATCGATTACAACGTCTATGAGGACGACACGCCCGACGAGTCAAAGCGCATTGAATGGATAGTGCTTGACAATACGGGTGACGAGCTTTTGCTTATCACAAAATATCCTCAAGGCGAAATGCCCTTTTCCACCTCCAATACGGACACGGTATGGCGTGACAGTATAGCCCGCACTATGCTCAACGGAGACTTTTATGAATTCTGCTTCCCATTAGACGAGAGAAATAATATCGTAAGCGGTCTTAACGATAATCCCGATTACGCAACCGATGATTACGTTTTTCTTCTCTCCTGCGAAGAGGCATCCGAGTATTTCAAAAACGATAACGCCCGTAGGTTAGTTGACGAATCGGGCAACGGGGTTTCCTGGTGGCTGCGTACCTCGGGTATCGACTCCCGTCACGCAATGCTTGTAAATCCCGACGGAAGCATTTCCGTTGACGGTGCTCCTGTCACCGATAATCACTACCTGCGCCCCGCAATAAGAATAAAAATCAACGGCTGACGGTAAAGCAGAGACTCCGTTTATATAAAAGAGATGCAAAGGACTCGGGCAGAGTCTTTTGCATCTTTTTAACGTACGCCCCTTTTCTTTCTCACCTCAAAAAATCGGCTCA
This sequence comes from Clostridia bacterium, assembly GCA_017439965.1. Taxonomy (GTDB): domain Bacteria; phylum Bacillota; class Clostridia; order Oscillospirales; family SIG627; genus RGIG6353. The sequence continues at coordinate 16,831 of JAFSID010000073.1, forward strand.
GGGTATTGCACTTTTCCTTTTTTGGTGTTAATATTAAAGCACTATAAAATGCTGTAAGGAGAGGTATTATGCTGTATACACACAGACTCGAAGCAAACCTTATGAATGATCCGAAATGGGTTAGCGAGTTTCTCAAATACATCGACGAAAACCCGAATTGTTGTCAAGAGGTATGGCTTTGCTCCTCGTACGGATTCCCGCCAATCGAAAGGCATCGCGACTTGGCTTTGGGAATGAAGCCTCATATCGAGCAATTCAAAAAACGAGGTATAAAGGTTGCTCTGCAAATCTCCAACACCATGGGAGGACACAACAGCGCTATATACCGTAACTGTACGGGGCTGATACGAGACGATTGGCACGCTCCCTTTTGCATCGATATAAACGGCAACGAGGTTTTCGGACGCTTTTGTCCGCGTTCGGAGGAGTTCAAGGAATACATAGACCGAGAATTTGAGGCGTATCTCACCACACTTGAGGTGTCGGGAGTTTGGATAGACGACGATTTCAAGATGGGTAATCATAACCTTGTGTGTTGGTGCGATTCGTGTATTGAGGAGTTTTCACGCAGAGTAAACCGCAGCTTCACAAGAGAAGAGCTAATCAGACTTGTTAACGACGACCTGGACGTCCGTGACGCGTGGATAGAATTCACCGGTGACCGAATGTATGAGACGGCAAAATTTTACGGAGACACAGTACACAAATACAATCCCGACGCTTATATCGCTCTTGAACACGGCGCAAACGGATATATGCAGGGACTTGGTCACAAATCCATTTTCAAAGGTTTTATGGACGGTACGGGTATTCCTCCGAAATCGCGTCCCGGCGCAGGTGCGTATGAGGACTACGACCCAAATACCTTTATTGAAAAATACCGTATGAATTCACACCAAACCCGTTATCTGCCCGATTTCGTCGAGGATATTCGTCCCGAGGTAGAAAACATTCCCGACGTTTGCTACGGCAAGACAATGGGCGGAATAGCATTTGAAACGGCTTTCTATTTTGCCGCAGGTGCTACAAGCATAAATTACGCTACGATGATGCGTCGCTTCGAGCCTCTGTCATGGCTTTCTCTTCAGCTCAAGGATATGACCCAAAACTACGATTGGCTCACGCGGCTTGCAAATATCAACCGAGAAACAAATCCCGACGGAGTCGAAATCTACATTCCGGAAAAGCCGTGGAGCTACAAGACCGAAAATGACTTCGAGTGGGAAAAGGTCAATTTTGACGCAGGTATAGAGCCCATCCGTCACGGATTCGGTATAAATTTTCACAAAACCGACGGTGTTTTGTTTTTAAACAAGCATTATGCAAAAGCTCTTAGCGACAGCGAAATCGAAATGCTCCTTTCCAAAAACGTAGTATGCGACGGAGAATCGGCAACCATCCTCACAAACAGAGGCTTCGGTGACGCGCTCGGCTTAAAATCCGAAGACGTTTTCGTCGGCAGATGTCACGAGGTGCTTCCCTGCGGTAACGTATGGCAATTCAATTTCTTCTTCCCCAACGGCTCCCTGCTTACCCTATCAAGCAGAGCACAAGAGATAAGCGAATACCAATACTTTGAAACGGGAGAGAGATTCGGAACGGCATCCGCATACACCGTCACCGAAAAAGGCGGACGATGGGCTGTTATCGGATACGGACTCTTTATGCAGATAACAAGTTTTGCCAAGCGTTGTGCAATCGTCGACGCTATTGAGTGGGCGGGAGGACAGCTTTCCGCAAAGCTTACCACACGAGACAGAGCGATAATATTTCCGAGAAAGGATAAAGCGACGGGACGTTTGCGTGCAGTAAGTATCGTAAACACGTCCATAGCCAAATCAAACGGTATGGAGCTTCAGCTTAAGGGAGACTATAAAGAATGTGAATGGCGCGCCCTTTATCAGCCTGCGGTCTCGGTGAAGACAAGCTTTAAGAACGGCAGTACCTACGTTACTATCCCCACACTCGACGGATGGGGCATAGGCACTCTGTTCCTCAATTAAAGCTACTCTTAAATAAACAGACTAAAAATGAAGCAGAGCCAAGCATTAAAAATGCCTGACTCTGCTTTTTATTATTTATCATGCTCAAGAGTGAACACAAATTCACACCATGAGCCTTCCTCGGACCTTACCCAAATCTCCTCACCGTGACGGTCAATAATCGTCTTACAGATATAAAGACCGAGACCGAGACCCGTCTTATCCAGTCCGCGTGATTTATCCGACTTATAAAACTGGTCAAAAACGTAAGGAAGCTCGCCCTTGGGAATACCGTTGCCCGTGTTTTTAACTGATACGAAAACCTTTTTATCCTTGTGCTTTATCGAAAGCTCAAGCCGTCCCTTTTCAAAGGAGAATTTGACAGCGTTATCAACGAGGTTATAAAGAATCTGATGTATAGAGTCGTGGTCGGCAATGACACTCATACTCTCCTCGTCGGTGTCAAACTCGACGTCAAGCTTCTTGTCCTCAATTCTGTCCTCGCAAGAGATAAGCACCTGACGAGCCATCTCACAGATATCGAAGGAGGTCTTGACAAGCTTCTTGTCCCCTGCCTGAAGGCGCGTAATATCAAGAAGCGAGCTTACAAGCCTCGACAGTCTCTTGACCTCGCCCGAGACTATTCCAAGGTAATGCTCCTGCTTTTCGGGAGGAATTGCTCCCGTCAGAATACCGTCAATAAAGCCCGATATTGTAGTCATAGGCGTGCGAAGGTCGTGTGATACGTTGGAGATAAAGGTCGTTCTGTTCTCCTCCATCTTCTCAAGGCTCATTGCCATATTGTTAAACGCCGTCGCAAGCTCGGCAACCTCATCATCGCCTCTGACGGGCACTCGGACGTCAAAGCGTCCTTGAGCAAAGCTCTTTGCCGCGCGACTCATTTCCTTCAAGGGCTTGGTCATACGCTCGCCGATGAAGTAGACCGCAACGACGGACACCAAAAATATCCACAAAACCGTCATAGCCATACTCGAACCGAGAGAGGCTATAATCGAGTTTCGGCTTTCCGAGCAGATGAATATCGCGCCCAGCATTTCACTCGATGCGTCAAACTGATTTATGTCACCTCGGTGAGAGGGCATAAGGTATATCGGACGGATGCAGTTTACGTAGCGCGAGGAAAACATTCCGTCAAGATTTGAATAAGAGTACTCATCCCACGCTCCGTCGTAAACCGCTTCCAGCACGGTCTGAGAGACGGTGTCCTTAACAACGCCGTCGGGGTCGTCACTCTTTACTATAACGTTGCCGAAGCGGTCGGTGATAAATATTACCGAGTCACTGTTTTCGGCGTTACGGTTCAGAATATCGTTTATCTGCACGCCCTCACTCTCCAGCATACTGCCAAAGCCGATGTGACCCATACGCATCGAAACGTTTATCATTGAACCGATACTCTGCGCCGTGTTTTCCATAAGCCTCTGCTTCATCGTGAACTCATAATCGTCAACGATTGAGGTAAGCATAACCGTGAGAGCCGAAAAGCTTATAAAAACTATTATCATAAAGGCGGCAACGTATTTTCGGTTTATCTTCTTAAACACTTCAAAACCTCTTATAAAAGCTCAAACTTGTATCCGACGCCCCAAACCGTCTTGAGTATCCACTTATCCGACACGCCCTCAAGCTTCTCACGAAGGCGCTTTACGTGAACGTCAACCGTTCTCGAGTCTCCGAGGTAATCAAAGCCCCATACCTTGTCAAGAAGCTGGTCACGGGTGAAAACTCGGTTATAATTGGAGGCAAGGAAGTGGAGAAGCTGAAGCTCCTTGGGAGGAATTTCAATAACCTTACCGTTTATCTTAAGCTCGTATTTCTGGATGTTTATCTCGATATTTTCAAATCTTACCGTCTCGTCGTCAACGTCCTTGCCCGAGTTGGTATAACGGCGGAGCACCGCCTTTACTCTTGCGGAGACCTCCTTCATATCAAAGGGCTTTACGATGAAATCGTCCGCGCCAAGCTCAAGACCGAGTACCTTGTCGAAGACCTCTCCCTTAGCGGTTATCATAATGATAGGCTTCTGGGAAATCTCTCTTATCTCTCGGCAAACCTGCCAGCCGTCCTTCTTGGGAAGCATAATATCAAGAAGCACGAGGTCGGGATCGTACTGCTTGAAGGTAGAAAGTCCCTCCACACCGTCGGAGGCTGTAGCTATCTCATAGCTCTCCTTTTCAAGAAATATTCTTAAAAGCTCGCAGATGTTAGCATCGTCATCAATTACAAGAATCTTTGTTGCCATAGCGTTATTCCTTTCTGATTATAAAGTTTCGTTCATTTTTAAATTGTGAACATAATTTATCACACAAGCAGATTGTAGCACTATTTAATTGCTTTTTTCTTGCGTAATTGTTAACTTTCTGTATCTTCTGTAAGAAAAATTGAGTCCTTTTCAAGAGTTGCGGATATAACCTCTCCTACTTTTGCATAATCAGTTTTGATGCGTGTATACACGAAATGCTCGGTATAACCGAGCGCCATACCGTCACGCACTCTCTCGACAAGCACCTTCACGGGACGTCCTATATAACGGGCAACCGCCCTTGCCGAGACCTCATCGGCAACCCTCTGCATTTCAGCGGCACGGGAATGCTTGACCCTCTCGTCGAGCTGACCGTCAAGAAGAGGAGCCCTCGTCCCATCTCTTTTTGAATAAGGGAAAATATGAGCGTGCAGTATTTCGGCGTCTCTTAAAAAACTTACGCTGTCCTGAAAATCCTCCTCTGTCTCCCCGGGAAATCCGCATATCATATCGCAGGAAAGTGCGGCATCGGGAAAGCGTTCGCGGATATTCTTCACCGCAAGATACAAGCCCTCTCTGTCATAGCCCCTTTTCATACGCTCAAGCACGCTCGTTGATGCACTCTGCACCGACAAATGAAAATGAGGTAGCACGGGAGCACACTCCGAAAGCCTTTTGCACCTCTCGGAAGTGAAAAACGAAGGGTACATTGAGCCGAGTCTCAAGCGAGTCACGGTAGTTTCACGGGTTATTCTTTCAATCAGGGTGCAGAGCGCATCCTCCTCGCCTTTGTCCTCGCCGTAGGAGGCAGTCTCGATACCCGTCAGGATAATTTCGGTATAGCCGTTTTGCTCAAGTCTTTTTATCTCGGAAATTATATCCTCGCAGTCACGGGAGCGCACTCGTCCTCTGACGTAAGGCACGAAGCAATAGGTGCAGAAATTGTTACAGCCGTCCTCAATTTTAACGTAAGCCTTAGCGTGAGCGCAACGGCTTATCTGCATTTTTTCATACTCTGCACCTGCGAGGCTTACGACTCCTCCCCTCTCGTCACCCGAGAGAATACCGTCCAGCATATCGGCAATTTCCGACTTACCCTTGTTACCTATCACAAAGTCGGCAAGGGACAAAACCTCACTGTCGGGAGCGCCCTGAGAAAAGCATCCTATTACCGCAAGTCTGCCTCCCGAGGCATCACGAAGCCTTGCGGCACGTCTTATCGCCTTGCGGCACTTGGCATCACTTTCAGCGGTAACCGTGCAGGTGTTGACAATATATAAATCACAGCCCTCACAAAGCTCGCAGACCTCGTGACCGAGGGCTTCAAGCCTTTCCTTGATTGCGTCGCTTTCGTATTGATTTACTCGGCAGCCGAGCGTTAAAAAACCTATCTTCTTCATATAACTATCCCGTTTGTTTATTTCTTTTATATTATAATTGTTTTAGCCTCGGTTGTCAACCGTGGGATAGTTGATAGCGTCCTCCGTTGATTATTTTATCCGTAAAAGGAGGCTTTTTGAAAAAAGCCCCCGTTGATTATTTTATCAGTAAAAGGAGGCTTTTTGAAAAAAGCCCCCTTTACCCGCAAAAACTTTTGTGGCTCAAAAAATGAATTACCCTGAGTGGCAATTCATTTTTAGGGTTATATATAGACCTAATCTAAAAAACAATTTAGGGTTATATATAGACCTAAGCTATAAAAAGCAGTTCAGGTTCATATATAGCCCTAATCTATTATTTATAATATTTTTGAAAATCGCTTGCGGTTTTCTTCCTTAATGTTTCACAAAGTGAAATACATCATTTGACCGCAGGTCAAACATCATTCACCCTTTGACCGTAGGTCAAACATCATTCACCCTTTGACCGTAGGTCAAACATCATTCATCACTTGACCGTAGGTCAAACATCATTCATCACTTGACCGCAGGTCAAACATCATTTCCTTTGGCTGATGCCAAAGAAAAAAGGTGGCTGAGCCTTCACTCAGCCACCGACAATATATCTTATTCAGCGGTTTCTTCCTCTGCAAGAGCGTCCTTGCGGGAGAGATTAAGTCTGCCCTTATCGTCAATTTCGATAAGCTTAACCTTGATAACGTCGCCAACGTTTACAACGTCCTCAACCTTTTCAACACGCTTCTTATCGAGCTTGGAGATATGAACGAGACCTTCCTTACCGGGAGCAAACTCAACGAATGCGCCGAAGGTCATAAGACGGGTTACGGTACCGGTATAAACCGTTCCGACAACGGGGTCGAGAGCGATTGCGTTAATCATCTCGAGAGCCTTATAGCCTGCATCCTTGTCAACTGCTGCAATGAAGATGCTTCCGTCGTCCTCGATATCAACCTTAGCACCTGTGTCAGCGCAAATCTTCTGAATAACCTTACCGCCCTTACCGATAACCTCGCTGATCTTCTCGGGGTCAATCTTGGTGGTAATCATCTTGGGAGCGTACTTGGAAACGTCTGCACGCGCCTCGGGAATAGCCTTGAGCATAACCTCGTCGATGATATAGTTTCTTGCAACGTGGGTGGTCTCAAGAGCGTTCTTGATAATTTCGGGAGTAAGACCGTCAATCTTAAGGTCCATCTGAATTGCGGTGATACCCTTCTTGGTACCTGCTACCTTGAAGTCCATATCGCCGAAGAAGTCCTCAAGACCCTGGATATCAATCATAGTCATCCAGCGCTCGTCCTCGGTGATAAGACCGCAGGAGATACCTGCAACGGGAGCCTTGATCGGAACGCCTGCATCCATAAGAGCGAGAGTAGAGCCACAGATAGACGCCTGAGAGGTAGAGCCGTTGGAGGAAATAACCTCGGATACGAGACGGAGTGCGTAGGGGAACTCTTCAACGGAGGGGATAACGGGCTCGAGTGCTCTTTCAGCAAGTGCACCGTGACCAATCTCACGTCTGCCGGGGCCTCTGGATGCCTTAGCCTCACCTACCGAGTAGCCGGGCATATTATAATGATGCATATATCTCTTGAATTCCTGATCGTCTATACCGTCAAGAAGCTGCTGGTCGGAGATAGGACCGAGAGTTGCAGTGGTAAGAACCTGAGTCTGTCCACGGGTGAACATACCTGAGCCGTGAGTTCTGGGAAGGAGAGCAACCTCAGCGTTGAGAGGTCTCATCTGATCCATTCTTCTTCCGTCAACACGCTTCTGCTCGTCAAGGAGCCAACGGCGTACAACGAGCTTCTGAAGCTTGTACATACACTCGTTTACCATTGCGGTCATCTCGTCGGACATTTCGGGATACTCTTCAGCAAGATGCTCAAATACGTCAGCGTATACTACCTGAAGTCTGTCATCACGAACGGTCTTGTCATCGGTATCGAGAGCAGCCTTAACCTTGTCGATAGCGTACTCGCGAATCTTCTCGAAGAGGTCGTGGTCAACGTCGCAGGAGGGATACTCAAACTTAGTCTTGCCAATCTCTGCAACGATAGAATCAATAAACTTAATGGTCTCACAGTTAACCTCGTGAGCCTTCATAATAGCCTCGTACATATCCTCGTCGGATACCTCACGAGCACCTGCCTCAATCATTACAACCTTCTTAGCGGAGGATGCAACGGTAAGCTCAAGGTCACTCTTCTCACGCTCCTCGCGAGTGGGGTTCATAACGAACTTGCCGTCAACGAGACCTACGAAAACGCCTGCGATAGGACCGTTCCACGGAATATCCGAAATGGAAAGAGCGATGGAAGCGCCAATCATAGCGGTGATTTCGGGTGAGCAGTCGGGGTCAACCGACATAACGGTGAGGGAGAGGCATACGTCATTTCTCAAGTCCTTGGGGAAGAGAGGACGGATGGGACGGTCGATAACACGGGAGGTGAGGATTGCCTTTTCGGTGGGCTTGCCCTCACGCTTGAGGAAGCTGCCGGGAATCTTACCTACCGCATAGAGTCTTTCCTCAAAGTCAACCGACAGAGGAAGGAAGTCAATGCCGTCACGGGGCTTTGCGGAAGCGGTTGCACAAGCAAGGATTGCGGTTTCGCCGTAGCGAACAAGCGCCGAGCCGTTAGCGAGCTGAGCCATCTTACCCGTCTCAACTACAAGCTCTCTGCCTGCAAGGGTAGTTCTGAATGTCTTGAAATTTTCAAACATTTTATTTTTTCCTTTCTGTTACCGCCTCGACAGATTAGCAAATAAAGGAAAGCCGAAACGGTTTTCGACGCTCTTTTATTTGCTAATTCTAATTTATCGGGCGGTTGTATTTTATCTTTTCTAAAAAAAATCCACATATGGCGTCCATATGTGGTGGGCGCGATAAGTCATAAACCGAAAAGAAGCCGAAAACAGCTTCTTCTCGGTTGAGACCACGCTTGGTGTTCGGACTTACTTTCTGAGTCCGAGCTTTTCGATGATTTCACGGTAACGGTTGATATCCTTCTTCTGCAAATAGTTGAGAAGGTTTCTTCTGTGACCTACCATCTTAAGGAGTCCGCGACGGCTGTGATGGTCCTTGTTATTGGACTTCAGGTGCTCGGTAAGATTGTTGATTCTGTTGGTAAGAATAGCAATCTGTACTTCGGGCGAGCCGGTGTCTTTCTCATGAGTGCGATAGCTCTCAATGATATTCTGCTTAACGTCCTTCTGCATTATGTTCACCTCCATATTTTTTTCGCCGATAACTCGGTGCAGGAGGGTGAAGGTTCCATCTAAGGAACGCCTTAAAACCCCACACTGAGTCATGGTTATGCCCCTTTTACGGGCACTATACAGTATATCATAACATTTTCGTTTTGTAAAGACTTATTTCCAAAAAAAGTAGCGGTCGTTAACAAAATATTTACATTTTATTAGCACTCTATCACCTTGAGTGCCAAAATGCTTATTGACAAACCTGAAAAAAGGGAGTAAAATCTATTCATACAAATATTTCTTTTGAAAAGGAGAACGGATATGGACGAAAAAAAGAGGGGCGGTATATCGGTTGAGACCGAGCATATATTCCCTATTATAAAAAGATGGCTTTATTCCGACAAGGAAATTTTTCTCCGTGAGCTTGTGTCAAACGCTTGTGACGCTATAACCAAGCAGAAGAGACTCGTTTCTCTCTCGGAGGCAACCGATGACGGCAAGCCTTACAGAATCGACGTTGTGCTTGACAAGGAAGCAAAGACTCTCACCGTTGAGGATAACGGTCTCGGTATGAGCGAGGAGGAGATTGAAAAATACATCAATCAGATAGCTCTCTCGGGCGCACTCGAATTTATCGAGAAGTACGAGCAGGAATCAGAGGACGGCGGTATCATCGGTCACTTTGGTCTCGGCTTCTACTCTGCGTTTATGGTAGCCGACACGGTTGAAATTTATTCAAAATCCTACTCGGGCGCTCCTGCGGTGCACTGGACCTGCAACGAGGGTGGAGAATTCGAAATGGAGCCCTGTGATAAGGCGGAAAGAGGAACGAAAATCGTTCTTCACGTAACAGACGAGGAAGCGGATTTTCTTGAGAAGGCAAGACTTGAGGAAATTCTCAACCGCTACTGTGCGTTTATGACCACCGAGATATACTTCAAGAGCAGTGAGGATACAGAGGCTGAAGAAAAGCCCATCAATGACCCCACTCCCCTTTGGACAAAAGCCCCTTCTGAATGCACCGACGAGGAGTATAAGGAGTTTTACCAAAAGCTCTTTATGGACTTCAAGGAGCCTCTTTTCTCCATTCACATCAACGCTGACTATCCTCTCAACTTCAAGGGTATTCTCTGGTTTCCGAGACTTTCTCACGAATATTCAAACCTTGAGGGTCAGGTAAAGCTTTTCTACAATCAGGTGTTCGTTGCTGATAATATAAAGGAAGTAATCCCCGAATACCTCCTTATGCTCAAGGGCGTTCTCGACTGTCCCGAGCTTCCCTTGAACGTTTCAAGAAGCTATCTTCAGAACAGCGGATACGTTTCAAAAATCTCCGCGCACATCGTCAAGAAGGTATGCGACAAGCTCAATTCCCTTATGAACACCGAGCGCGAGTCCTACGAAAAGATGTGGGACGACGTAAAGCCCTTCGTTGAGTACGGCTCAATGCGTGACAAGAAGTTTTACGACAGAGTAAAGGGCTCAATCCTCTTCAAGACGGTTGACGGAAAATATATGACCCTTGAGGAGTACACCTCCAAAAACACCAAAGAGGCAGGAAAGGTATTTTACGCTACCGACAAGGTACAGCAGTCAAGATACATCAAGCTTTTCCGTGACGAAGAAATCGACGTGCTTCTCCTTGACACGATGATGGATACGCAGTTTGTTTCCTTCCTTGAGTCACAGAACGAGGGCGTTCACTTCGCGCGCTGTGACGCAGAGCTTGCAGACAGTCTCAAGAAGGAGGAGGAAACCGTTTCAAACGAGCTTCTTCTTGAGGTATTCAAGAAGGCGGTCGGCGAGGGCGAGGTCGAGCTTGTAAGCCTCAAGGACGAGGGTACTCCCGCAATGCTTACCCTCTCCGAGCAGGACAGACGCTTCTCGGATATGATGAAAATGTACTCCCGTGACGGCTTTGGCAATATGCCCGCAACTCCCGAAAAGCTTCTCGTCAACGTCAAGAACGGCGTTGTCGCAAAGATTGAGAGTATGCTTGGCGACACCTCAAAGCGTGAGCTTTGCGAGAAAATGGCAAGAGAGATTTATATGCTTGCGCTTATTTCTCAGAGACCTCTTACCGAGGCAGAGCTTGAAAGCTTTGTAAAGGGTAACCTTGAAATTCTCGAAAGTTTGTCTTGACAAAATATGACTGATGTGATACAATAGCCACAACACAAAGGGGTGCTTGCGACAAGCAGGCTGAGATTGGACATGAAACGCGGTCCTGACCCATGAACCTGATGCGGATAATGCCGTCGTAGGAAACAAAGTGTGAAAGCATATTGTTATACGAAATTAATCGCAAAGGGTTTTTCCCCTTTGCGATTTTTTTAATTGAAAGAGGTAAAACCAATGAACACACGCAAAACGACACGCACGCTCTGTGAGGGTGCACTGCTCATCGCAATCGGCTTTATTTTCAGCTATCTTGAAATATCGCCCGGCTTCCTGAACGGAGGTGCAATAGGCTTTGCGATGCTTCCCGTTATTCTGTTTTCGGTAAGACACGGCGCAGGCTGGGGCACGCTTGCAGGCTTCATCTACGGTATCACGCAGTATATCGAGGGCAACGGTCTTGCAATCGACTGGAAGACGATAATCCTTGACTATCTCGTAGCCTATACCCTTCTCGGTCTCGGTGCGGGACTTTTCAAAAACAGAGTCTATATCGCAACCGTTGTCGGAAGCTTTCTGAGATTTCTCGCGCATTATTTTTCAGGTGCGCTTATTTGGGGAGAATGGATGCCCGATGAATTTCTCGGTATGAAAATGACGTCTCCCTGGATTTACTCGGCAATTTACAACGGCGCTTATATTATTCCTTGTGCCGTTATCGTCGGTATTCTTTTCTATCTCCTTTCACTCAACTCCCGTATGAAAAGCTTTATAAAGGCAGAAGATGTAAAGTAAAAAAATAGGAGATGTAAAAAAAGTCCAGACCGCCAAAAACAAGAAAGCATAAGCAAATGAGACTGTTTATCAAAACAAATACAGATAAATATTAAGGTAAAAACTCAAAAATGAGTTTTCTCGAATAAATCATATGTTTTTGGCTCTGAACAAACCTCGCCACTACCGTACACTCGTACGCTGA
>JAFSID010000074.1 GCA_017439965.1 Clostridia bacterium
CTTTTTGGTGCCGGTGGCGGGGGTCGAACCCGCACGGTATCGCTACCACTGGATTTTGAGTCCAGCACGTCTGCCAATTCCATCACACCGGCGTATTGAGTGTGCTTATTGTATCACAAAGCTTTGGAAATTTCAATACTTTTTCGAAATATTTTTCATTTTCTTTTTAAAAACTATTGACTTTTATACCCCTTTTGTGATATTATAAAGCGTATCTACGAAGAATATCCGAAAAGAGGTGCTAAAAATGAAGAAGGACATCCATCCTGAGTACAAGGATACCGTAATCGTATGTGCTTGTGGTGCTGAGTATCACACAAGATCCACAAAGGAAAACCTCCACGTTGAAATTTGCTCTAAGTGCCATCCGTTCTATACCGGAAAGCAGAAGTTTGTTGATGCAGGCGGACGAGTTGACAAGTTCAACAAGAAGTTTGGCAGATAATTTCCATATACGATTTCCGAAAACGGTGCAGACTAACTGCACCGTTTTTTCATCATTGACACCGTAACTCCCCTACCCTACACGAAAAGGAGATGCAATATGGCAAAGGATATTTTACACGAAACACAAGAGCTTTCTCTTCCCGAGGCGATACTCGTTTACGTCGGAGACGAAAGCGAGGATATAATAGACAGACGGCTTGACGAGCTTGCAGAGCTTTTACGCACGGCAGGAGGCGTTGAGCATTCCCGTCTCATACAGCTTCGTCCTACCCCCGACAATGCGACGGCACTCGGCAAGGGCAAGCTTGAGGAGCTCAAGGAAATCTGCAACAATGCGGAAATTGAGCTTATCGTATTTGAAAACGAGCTTTCTCCGTCACAGATACGCAACATCGAAAACGCCGTCGGTGACGTGAGAGTCATTGACCGCACCATGCTCATTCTTGACATTTTTGCGCTCAACGCAACGACGGGTGAGGGTATACTTCAGGTCAAGCTCGCACATCTTCAATACACCATTCCGAGACTTCGCGGAAAGGGTACGTCGATGTCCCGACTCGGTGGCGGTATAGGTACGAGAGGTCCCGGTGAAACAAAGCTTGAAATTGAGCGCCGTCGAATCCGCGAGGGTATGACGAGTCTCAAGGAGGAGCTTCGTCAAATGGAAAATCAGCGTGCGCTCAGACGTGAATCGAGAGCCGCATCAGGCGTTGTAAGAATAGCCGTTGCAGGCTATACGAACGTTGGAAAATCCACCCTCCTCAACACGCTGACGGGTGCTGAAATCCTTGCAGAAAACAAGCTCTTCGCAACCCTTGACCCGACCACTCGAAAATGGACTCTTCCAAATGCGGGCGAGGTGGTGCTGACCGACACGGTAGGCTTTATTTCAAACCTCCCTCACAATCTCGTTGAGGCGTTCAAATCCACCTTGAGCGAGGTAGTTTTTGCCGACGTGATTTTCGTGGTGCTCGACATATCTCACCCCGAGGTGAGAATGCAATACGAGGTCACCGAGGAGATAATCGGAGAGCTTTGCGAAAAGAACAAGGTTGAGCGTAAGCCGACGGTTTATATATTCAACAAAATTGACAAGGTTGAAGAAATTCCCGAAACGATACTCGGACTTCCGAGCGCCGATTCGGTATTCATTTCCGCAAAAACGGGACAAGGGCTTGACAGCCTTATCGAAACCGCCGAGCGAGTTATATCGTCGCTTAAGCGTGACGTGAAAATCCGTTTACCGCACAGTCGCGCAGGGCTTCTTGACACTCTCTACAAGTCCTGCACCGTCAAGAGCGTGGAATACACCAACGACGGCATTGAGGTAATTGCAAGCGTCAGCGACAAGGTACGCGGACAGATGAGAGATTACATTACAGAGGGATAAAAATGAGCGACAGCTATCAGACCGCAGCCCGTGAGGGTCACGGTATATACGAGGAAAAAAAGTCAATATTCTATTCCTACATCTCCCCTATTGAAACCGAGGAGGAGGCACTCGAATTCGTCGAGCTTGTAAGATGCGAGCGTGACAATATGAGACACGTTTGCTACGCATATATAAACCGCATAGGCAACGTCGTGCGCTTCTCCGACGACGGTGAGCCCTCGGGCACTGCGGGTATGCCCATTCTTGAGGTTTTGCGCCGTGAGGAGCTTGTGGGAGTCGTATGCGCGGTAGCGAGATATTTTGGCGGAATACTGCTGGGCGCAGGAGGTCTTATCCGTGCCTACGGCAAGGCGGCAAAGCTTGCCCTTGACGATTCGGGCAAGGCGACCTTCGTATCCTACGGAGTATTCAAGCTATCCTTTGACTACACCCACCTTTCAAAAATCCGTCACGAAATAGGTCTTATGAGAATTCCCGAGGAAAGCTGTGAATTCGGTGAGAAGGTAGCCTTGACGCTATGTCTTAATTCCGAGGAGGAGTTAAAGCTTCGTGACAAGCTTGCCGACATAACCTCGGGACGTGCAATTATTGAAAAAATTTCCGAAAAATTTGCACCTTTACGCAATTAGTGTTATGATACAATTGATGGGTGACAAATAAAAATAGAAAATAGACTCCAAATGTGATATAATGTTAATAACCACAAAAACAAAACACACAAAGGAGCTATTTTCTATGGACATTATATCATCAAATGCACACTTTCGTCA
>JAFSID010000075.1 GCA_017439965.1 Clostridia bacterium
GACTGCTTGATAAGGTAGTTGGCGGTTAGATATAAAAAGTTTCCCTTATTTTCGCTCATAAGGGCAAAAACAAGGGAAAATACATAACAGTTGAGTTTGTAATCAACGAAAAACCCAGTAATATCAAGGGTTTTTAGAGTGTAGGACAGTTAATGTCTGATAAATTTTGATTTGTCTAATAGTACGGGTGTTAATCTTGGTGTGAGTTTGGTGCTAATTTGGTGCAACATCTTATGCGACGGTACCTGAAACATCAAACGATATGCGAATATCAATCTTACAGCACTCACATATGTGGGTGCTGTTTTTATATGACTCTTTACAAAATGGCGAGTATTTGATATAATATTAACAGAGACCCAACATTTATACTTTTAAGGAGGAACTAAAATGAAAAAAATTCTTATTGTTATGCTGACCCTGATTCTTGCGGTATCTCTCATTGCCTGCACGGACAAAAAGGAAAAAGAAGGCTCGGGCGAATCCATTAACGTTGACGAGGGCTTGCTTTTCGTTGACGTAACCATACCTGCGGCGTTTTTTGAGGATATGACCGAGGCTGAAATTAAAGAGGAAGCAAAGGAAGAGGGCTACAAAAACTGTGTTATCAACGAGGACGGCTCGGTTACTTATACGATGACCAAGCTTCAGCACAAGGAAGCGCTCAGAGAGTATAAAGAGGAAATTGACGAAAACATCGACGATATGCTCAACGGCGAGGATCAGGCAAGCTCCTTTGTTTCGATTGATTATAACGACACTATGACTAAATTTGATATATACGTCGATTCAAGTCTTTACAGTGATTGGGATTCGCTTTATGCTTTGACCTTCTATTTCTCGGGTATGCTTTATCAGGCGATTGACGGCGTTGCCGAGGAGGACATTGACGTTGAGGTAAGCTTTATTGACAACGAGACGAAAGAGGTTTTGGATTCAGGCTCGTATAAGGAATTTATGAGCGATGCGGATGACCTTGAAGGTCTTGAGTAAATTTAAATACAGCACTCACATATGTGGGTGCTGTTTTTTTCTTAATTTAAACAATCAAAGTCCGTTTTATTGTACAGATAGTGTATTAAAATATATACAGTAATAAATAACGGAGGACTATATGATTTTGGAATTATTGGCGGCGACGCTTTTATTGGGGCTTTGCAGTGATAAAAACGATAACAAGCGTAACTCAGGTAGCAAAAAAGGTTCGAGCTTCAGTGGCGAAAGAGAATACAGCCTGTTCGACAGATATGGAGAGGAACACGTTGTCAACGAAGACGGATACTGTGAGGATTGTGACGAATATCACGATGATTGGTAAATGAAAAATATTCTTTGTCACACCGCGTTATGAAAAGAGCCTCATTTAAGAGCTGAACGTTACGAATTAAATAAAGCGTCGTTACTGTACGAATATTGACAAAAAACGATTTTTGTGTATAATTTCATTGTATGACAAAAAGGCTTAAACGAGGTTGTTTATGAAAAAAATCAACAAGGCTTCCGAGCTTCTCTGGGTATTCGGAATAGTATTCGTAGCGCTCGGAGTGGCAATCTGCTCAAAGGCAAATCTCGGCGTATCAATGATAGCGGCACCCGCCTTCGTAGTATCCGAGGCGCTTCTTCCGATAAGTAGTTTTTTTAGCGTTGGAGTGACCGAGTATATCATTCAGGGAATTATGCTCGTTATTCTTTGCTTTACCGTACGCCGTTTCCGTTGGACGTATTTGCTCGCGTTTGCCGTAGCTGTAATTTACGGCTACACGCTTAACCTCTTTTTGTGGTTGCTCGGAGGAATCTCCTTTGACACGGTATGGCTCAGATGGGTCATGCTTATCGTAGGTGACGTTATAACGGCATTCGGAGTTGCTTGCTTCTTCCGTACTTATATGCCCTTGCAGGTTTACGAGCTGTTCGTTGCGGAGATATCCGACCGCTTTAAGATTAACATCAACAAGGTAAAAAGCGTTTTCGACAAAACCCTGCTCCTGCTTTCCGTTTTTCTCGCAGTCGTTATCTTCGGAGGCGTTCTTACGTTTGATTGGAGGACCATCGGCTACAATTCCTATCACAGCATAGGGCTTGGCACTCTTGTAACCACGGTCATCAACGCTCCCATAATCACGCTTATGGGTAAGCTTATTGACAAGGTGTTCGTTTCAACGCCTGCTTTCAAGGGACTTGAATGGGCACTTAAGCGTAACTGAAAAGAGGGGGACTGTAAAAAGCTCAAGTGGATTTTTGCAGTCCCTTTTGTAGCAAGCAGTTAATTTAAGAGGAGTAATAATTATGTGGTTTATATTTGCATTGCTGTCTGCAATATTTGCGGCGGCAACCTCGATACTTGCAAAGCTCGGAATAGAAGGAGTCAATTCAAATCTCGCAACGGCAATAAGAACCGTCGTGGTAGTGGTTATGTCATGGGGAATGGTATTTCTCACCAATGCTCAGGGCGGTATCTCCGATATCAGCAAAAGAAGCTGGATATTCCTGATTTTATCGGGACTTGCAACGGGCATATCCTGGCTATGCTATTACAAGGCGTTGCAGATAGGTGACGTTTCGAGGGTAGTCCCCATTGATAAGCTGAGCGTTGTAATAACTCTTGTTCTGGCGTTTTTCCTTTTACACGAGCAGTTTACACCCAAATCGCTTATCGGATGTATACTCATCGGCGCGGGCACTCTGCTTATGGCTCTTTGAGTATAGTTCGTTTTTAGTTAAATAAAAGCCTCCGAGTCGTCGGAGGCTTTTGTCATCAGCGCAAGCGCTGTCCAGAAAAACGGAGCTACAAGGCACATACTGAAGCCGAAAAAGGCAGAGGTGCAATAGGCTATAACCGAAATGCCGAGCGCGGAGCGATTATTCTTAAGCCAGATAAAAAGGCTTGAGAGGATTATTCCGAGATAGGATATAAGTCCCAAAGCGCCTTGATGGTAAAGCACGTTTAGGTACTCGTTGTGCGCCACGTCGATTGAGGTGGTAAGAGCTTTGTTGAGCGCGGGATAGTAGGTCGAGAATTTTTCAAAGCCCTCAAGAAGCATAGTGTCGGGACCCTTGCCGAAAAGAACGGCTTCGGGAATAACGCTTATAACGTCTCTCCATATGCGTATTCTGTTAGAGCCGAATTCGTCGGAAATATTTCCGTTCAGTATTTCGTGAAGCTCGTGGAAAAGCCCTGCGTCAAAATCAACCTTGTACAGAACGATAAGCCCTGCAACAGCCGTTGTCACAAGAGCCGTTGAGTAAATCAACACGCCCTTCTTTTTTAAGTGCAGTATAATCGGTACGGCAAATACAAGACCTGCCGCAAGTCCGACGATGCATGCGGAGACCGACATTTTCATCGCGGTATATATAAGCGTTGCAAGAGGAAAAAGCGCAAGAGCCTTGAGCTTTATGCGACTCCTTATCAAAATGAAAAACAGCAACGGTATAACGATGCACAGATAAGCGCCGACAAGGTCTGCGTTGCCTATCGTACCTATATAGCTACCCGAGTATCTCACACCTCCGTCAAAGAAGGTCATATTGCTTGGATAAAGCCCAAAGGGATTGAGTCCCTGAAGCTGTAAAACGCAAATCACACCGAATATAAATGACGAGCCGATAAGCGTATACTGTATTCCGCTTGATATATTTCCGAAAAGCGATACGCAGATAAAAACAGCAACGTATAAAAACACCGTGAACAGCCCTTCAAAACGGCTTGTACCGAGCAGAGTTTTCGGAAAATGCTCTGATACAAGAGCGGATATCACGGTTGTTACGAGATAGCCGATAGCAAAATAACAAGGTATGTTAAGCCTCGGTCTGTAACGCTTGACTATGCACAGAACGATTATTGAGGCAAGATAGATCAAGGTAGACGTAACGAAGAAAAAACGCTTGGTGGCAAAAATATTTGAAAAGCCGTCGGGAGAAAAAACGAGAGGGAAGAAGCCTGTTAAAAAATATAAATATATGCTTGTAGCTTTTTTCATTACCTCACCTCCGCTTTGTTAAATTGTAGCATAAATAAGTGTAAATATCAACACTTTAGCAAGTGAAAATTTATTGTTTACTTTTGAGGAAATATATGTTATAATTAAGTAACATTAACAATTAAGGAGAGAAATCTATATGGAACAGCTTAAGCAAAAATACGGCTTGCCCACTGCGATATGTATGGTGGTAGGAACTGTTATCGGCTCAGGTGTATTCTTCAAGGCGCAGAACGTGCTTTCTGCAACGGGCGGAAATATGCCCGTCGGTATTGCCGCATGGGTTATTACGGGACTTCTTATGATAATTTGTTCCCTGCAGTTTGCCGTAATGGCGTCAAAGTACGAAAAGGTCAGCGGTGTGGTTGATTATGCCGAGGCAACCTGCGGTAAAGCGTACGGCTATCACCTTGCTTGGTTTTTAGTCAACGTTTATTATCCCGGAATGACGTCGGTGCTTGCATGGGTTTCGGCAAGATATTTCGGTGTCCTGTTCAATTGGAATATGACAAGCCCCGAGGTTATGGTGCTTGCGGGATTTTTCCTTGTTACCTCATATACAATGAACGCGCTTTCACCGAAGCTTGCGGGCAAATTTCAGATAAGCGCGACGGTAATCAAGCTTATACCGATATTTTTAATGGCAATTGTCGGAACGGTCGTCGGACTTTCAAACGGCACTCTTTCGGGTAATTTCACAAGCGTCGTATCCGAAGCGGTCGGCGGAAGTCAAAGCAGCGGACTTTTTGCCGCAATCGTTGCAACCGTATTTGCGTACGAGGGATGGATAGTTGCAACCTCAATCAACGCTGAGCTTAAGAATCCTAAGAAAAATCTTCCCATTGCTCTTATCGTAGGCTCTCTTATCGTCGTTTGTGCATACGTGTTTTATTTTATAGGAGTTGCAGGCGGAGCAACGAGTGAGGTGCTTATCCGTGAGGGAGCTCCCACTGCCTTCAGGAATATTTTCGGAAGCGTCGGCGGAGCGCTTCTCAATATATGTATCGTCGTTTCCTGCCTCGGTACACTCAACGGACTTATGCTTGGTGTAACGAGAGGTATGTACGCAATCGCAGTCAGAGGAGAGGGACCCATTCCCGAAACCTTCGTACAGATAGATAAGGCTACGAATATGACTACCAACTCATCCGTATGGGGACTTTTTGTAAGCGGTGCGTGGCTCTTGTATTTCTATGGCGCAAATCTTACAAGCGGTTGGTTCGGACTGTTCAATTTTGATTCCTCAGAGCTTCCTATCGTAACCATTTACGCGTTTTATATTCCTATCTTTATTGTTTGGATGATTAAGGAAAAGGATAGGGGTGTCTTAACGAGATTTATTCTTCCCATTGCATCAATACTTTCCTGTGCGTTTATGGTTTTTGCCGCGGTTTACGCACACGGCATAACCCCTTACCTTACCGCTAAAGCCAACGGCAAGTTTTCCTTCCCCGTGCTCTTCTACCTTATCGTGTTTGCGGTGATAATGGTTATCGGAGAGCTTTTAAGAAGGCCCAAACCCAAGAATAAAAAAGAGGATTAAAAATATTTCCTCCCGAATAGTCGGGAGGAAATATTTTTTGACAGTATTATATAAAAAGCTTGTATGATTTTCTTTCACGGTCAAGAGTCGTCGCGGGACCGTGACCCGAAAACACGTTGAGGCTTTCGGGAATGGTGCAAAGTCTTTCAAGCGACTCTCTCATTTTCAAAACGTCACTGCTCCATACGTCACATCTTCCGCAGGTGCCCGCAAAGAGCGTGTCACCCGTGAAGAGCGTGTCACCGCATTTGTAGACCGTACAGCCCTTGGTGTGACCGGGTGTGTGAAGCACCTCGAAATCAAGACCCGCAACGGTAAAGCAATCACCGTCACGCACGAGATATTCGGGGTCGCTGATTTCTATTGCCTCATCGCAGAAGCGCGTTGAAAGATTTTTGTCACCGTCTGCGAGAATTTCAATTTCGTCTGCGTTAATATAAATAGGAGAATTATATTTTTCTCTTAACTGCTTCACGGCTCCTATATGGTCAAAGTGAGCGTGGGTCAAGATAATAGCCTCGGGTACAATACCGTTTTCCTCAAGCGCCTTGTCAAGCACCTTGAATTCTTCGCCCGGGTCAATGACGGCACAGCCACCGCTTCCTTCACTGTATACTATATAACAGTTGACCGAGAAATCTCCGAGCACAAGATTTATAATGTTCAAAATAAGCACATCCCTTCACCGTGTATTCTATCATACACAAAAATAACTGTCAATATGTTAAATTGTGTTGATAATATCATTTAATAGTGTTAAAAAATTAACTTTCTCTTGACATATTGTAACAAAAAGTATAAAATAGACTCAATGTAAATATGATAGTATCAGTATATATGGAGGACACAATGAAAAAATTCAGAAGAATCGGTATACTTACCTCGGGCGGTGATGCTCCCGGTATGAATCCTTGCTACCGTGCAATCACCCGTTGCATACTTGCGGGAGGTGCTCAGGCTATGGGTATCCGCCGTGGCTATAAGGGACTTATCGACAACGATATGAAGCTTCTCGGAGACCGCGACGTTTCCAATATTATTAATATAGGCGGTACCGCACTTTACTCGGACAGATGTAAGGAGTTTACAACCGAGGAGGGTATGCAGAAGGCTATTGAAACCTGCCGTGAGAATCAGATTGACGGTATCATCGCTCTTGGCGGTGACGGTACCTTCAGAGGCGCACGCGACCTTACCGACCGCGGAATCCCTTGTATCGGTATTCCCTGTACCATCGACAACGATATTTCCAGCACCGAGTATACGATAGGCTTTGACACCGCGCTTAACACCGTCGTACAGATGGTTGACCGTCTCCGTGATACCTGTGAGTCGCACGCGCGTTGTGACGTCGTTGAGGTTATGGGTAACGGCGCAGGCTACCTCGCGCTTTACGCAGGCGTATCCGTTGGTGCGACCGCAATCATTACCAAGGAGATCCCCTTTGACGAAGAGAGACTTATGGAGAAGATTATTGCCTCCAAGCGCGCTCAGAAGAGAAACTTCATCGTAGTTGTTTCCGAGAATATGGGCAAGGGCTTTACCGAGGCTATCGCTCCCAAGATTGAAGCGGTTACGGGAGTTGAGACCCGTTACGCCCGTCTTGCTCACGTTCAGCGTGGTGGCTCTCCTACTCACCGTGACAGAATGACCGCAACCCTTATGGCTCACAAGGCTGTCGAGCTTCTTTACGAGGGCAAGTCCAATCTCGTAATCTGCGAGCATAACGGCGTTATTGACTCTATGGATATTTCCTTCGCTCTTGACTTTGATAAGTTCTACAAGGGCAAGCTTACCACTGAAGAGCTTGACGCAATGCCCGCTGACGTTCGCGCGCAAATGCAGGCAATGTCTGACCGCCGTCTTTCAAGCTTCCTCGATATTTACAAAATCAACGATATAGTTTCCAACTAAAAACAAAAGGTGCTCAATTGAGCACCTTTATTTTTTTAAGAAGCTGAGCCTCGGACGAAGCCTGCGTACGTAGAGAATAATTATTCTCGTTATAAGCACGTCGTATATCAAAAACGTTCCGTTTGCAAGGAGAATGACCGACGCCGTAATCAGTGGTGTAAAGTCTTGTATCAGCAACAGCTTCACGGTTATAAGGTATATTACCGCAAGACACAGATTGAACAGCACAAGCTTTAATACCCACGATAAAACGGGAGTTAACCGCTCAAGCCACCTTTTTGCAAAGGAGTACCATCCGCAAAATACGATAAAGAGCAGAGCGGCGCTTTTGACGGGCAATAAAATAAGAGAAAGCACCGAGGAGACGAGCCATACGCCGATACCCGCGCGGTCTCCGAATTCAACTATAACGAGGGTTACGACAAGACCCGCAAAGGCGGATGCCGAATAGTCAAGCACCTCGATGACCGAGCCGAGATAGAGTAGCGCTACGCATACGGCGCTCATAACTCCCGAAAAGGCAATTTTTTGAGTTTTATTCCGTTTCATCAACAGCACCTTATTATGTCACCGCCACAGCACTCGCACATACAGTCGGCGCAGACGAGCGCCGAGCATAGCTCACACGCGTCACAGTCACCGCTTGTGCGTTGAGTGTTGAAGCCTCCGTACTGAGCCTGACTTGAGGTAAGGTTGTTGTATGCCGCTCGGTATTCGGCGTTTGACGGGTCCATTGCGCAGGCTCTTTCAAGATAAGCCCTTGCCTGAGAATAATAGCCTCTGACCTGATAAATACACCCCTTGAGGTAATGCCATTCCGCACCTCTGTTTGAGGAGGAGTCAAGGAGCGCCTCGGCGTTGGTGTAGTCACCGCTTGCAATCAAAGCTCTGACTCTTGAAAACGAGGTGGAGGATGACGATGACGACGAGCTGCCTCCCGACCTTGTACCGCCTCTTTGACGCTCGGCGGTGATCTGGTCGTACGCCTCGTTTATTTCCTTCATCTTTTCACCCGCAAGGTCTGCGAGCGGATTGTTAACGTAATTGTCGGGATGATATTTCTTTGCAAGCTCACGGTAAGCCTTTTTTATTTCATCATCGCTTGCGCTCGGTGATACACCGAGCACCTTGTACGGATCAGTCATTCTTGTCACCTTTCATAATTCTGTATGCCTCCCGCCCAAGACCGAGGGCGAGAATATTGTCGGCAAGTCTTGTGTAATCGCACCTGTCAACGAGTGACAGCGCGAGATGGGCATCTCTTGCCCACGCTCCGAAGGATACGTCTATATCACGCAGATGTGAGCGTATCTCATCGGGTGTTCCATATTGCTCAAGCAGGGGATTGAAGTGCCCCTTTTTGTAATCCTTTTCAAAATCGTCTACCGCATCGGCAAGATACAGCCAGCTACCGAGTGCAGTACCGAGTGAACGGGCAATTCTTTCACCGTCTCCCTCAAGTCCCGTTGCCACAGCATCGGCAAGAACTCTGCCGAAGGCTACCGCGAGGGTATCGACGTCACTCCTCTCACTCTCCAGCCTTGAAAATTCCTTCAAGCCTTCCTCTATTTTCATTTCAAGAGTGAGATACGGCTCATTCCTTGTGATTTTTTTGAGACGGCGCTTGAGATACGCCTCCGCTATTGCAAGAAAGGGTGAGAGAAGTCCCACGTCCTTGTCACGCCTCTTGTCCTCAAGGCTCTTTTCGACGAGAATGAGAGCCACACGGGAGGCGTATACTATCCCCTCGGATTTTACAAAGGCGCGCTTCTTTAACGGATTGTACGGACAGCGTCCCTTTTCAACGCTTGCGCCGTTGCGGTTAAGCATATCTCTTGCAATTGCAAGAAAAACGAAATCATAGCTGAGTCCGAAGGAGAGAAAGAAGGAGACGTTGCTTTTTATTTCCCGACAGAGACCGCAGTATACCGCCTTGTAAAGATTATAGTCCTTTACGAGAAGCTCGTCTCGGTCGGGCTTGACGTACCCGAACATTATAACAGACCGTAGAACTTTTCTATTTCAGACTCGTTTGAGAAGTTACGGCTTGAAAGCTCCTTGACGTAGCCCTCGACTGCATCCGTGTCGGTCAGCATTGCGAGGATTCCTCGGTAAACGCCCTCCTCACCGATGTCCTCGATTCTTCCGAGTCTGCCGTTTTCAAGCTGCTCCTCAGCCGAAAGATAACGGCAAACGAAAATGGGCTTCTTGAGTATCTTTGCCTCTTCAACCGAAATGGGCTTGCCCTCGTATCTTGACGGCTGTGCGTAAATATCGCACTCGGCAAGATATCTGTAAGGGTTGGGAGTCGTTCCGAGGAAAACGAAATCCTCGGAAACGCCCTCACGCTCAACTATCGACTTGATGTGGGCAACGTAATCCTCGTCACCTCCGCCGAGCACGTACCAGCGTATATTATGTCCCTCGCGTCTGAGACGCGCAAATGCGGGAATTGCAAAATCATAGCCCTTCTGGTCGGCAATTCTGCCAACCGTGAGAATACGCTTACCCTCAAAGCCGTCCTCGAAGCCCTTGCCCGACTCCGCCATCTTGTTGATAAGCTCGGTGGAATTGATGTTCTCAATCACGAGACACTTGTCTGAAAGGCTCGGAAGCTCACGCTTGAGCGCGTCGTCAACCGCCGTTGATACGTTTACTATCGCATCGCATTTTTCAAAATAGGGGAGATATATGTCGTTGTCACGCTTGGGGAAGGAGTAGTCGAAGTGAAGCCAGGTTATCTTCTTGTCGGCGCTCACCTTGTCTATCATATAAAACATCGTTCTGTCTCCCCAGTAGGAAACGGCAACGTCGTAATGCTTTTCAACTCGCGCCATCTTCTGCATAAGGGCTATCCACATTTTCGTTGCAACCGACTCTCTGTCACCCTTATTCAAAACGAGCTTTATAAAATAAGGAAGCACGGTGAAGCCGTGAAAAATATTTTTCTTTATAAAGGTGTTGAATATGTTGGATATTGCATTCTTTCCCGAAAGGAGAAAATGCTCGCCGTATTTTTCCATTTCGATTACGTTGACGTAATCGGGAATTTGCTCAAGGAATAAGCCCTCACGCTTTGCGAGAAGCAGGTCGATATCAAAGCGCTCTGGGTCAAGAGTGTTTACGAAGGACAGAAAGGATTTTTCACTTCCTGCGCAGTTCATCGTGATGCCTATAAAAAGTATTTTCGTTTTCATATTATTGTCCCTTTACAAACGGTGATTTTTTAATAAAGTAATTATAAGGTAACGCTTTTGCCGAAGCACCTGCCCACGTGCCGTCGATGAGTCTTTCAAGCCTTGCCTGACGGCAATCGGGCATATCCGCAGGCTTCGTAACGATTTTGAAGTCTCCGCGAAGCTCGGAAAGAAGCTCTCTGCCCTTGCTTGAAAATGCGAGAAGCTGAGCAAATTCGGGAGTGGCGTGCATAAATTCATTGTGCTTTATTTTAAAGAGTGCCGAAACGGTGCCTCTCTTGATTCTTGCGCGCGTGTATCTTGCGCATACCGCGTAGTCAATTGCCTCGCTTAGCGTTGCGGTAGTGCCGAGTCCCGTTAACAGCCTTGAGGCAAGCTCCCTTGAGCCGAGGTATATCTCAAGCTCGTCGAGAGGCATTGGCGTGAGCGTCGCTTTTACGATTCGGGAATATAAATCAAGGTCGGTATACCGTCCCTCGTTCAAGAGGCTGTGATAGATATCCCTTGCCTCGTCGGGCACGAGACCGTCACAGCGCCCGTTTTCAATAAGCTCACGACGGACGAGGGTAGCCGACGGAAGAGCGGACGGCACGAGACTCTTGTACCCCTCACCCTCGCGCTTGACGGGTAATAGCTCTATCGGAAGCCCGAGTCTCTTTATGGCTTTAATATATTCAAGCGCCAAAATGTTATTCGGCTGAGATACGGCTTTTGCAACTCCGTCTCCGAGTGTATCGGTGAGCACAAGCTCTCCTGCCTTGATGAGTGATAGGGAAGGGTTGTCACGGCATAGCGCCGAAACGCTTTCGGAAAAAGCCTCGGTTAAAGAAAGCTCGGCAATTTCGGAGAGTAATTCAACGCTGTCGCATTCTACTCCGAAGGAGAGGGTATCGGCTCCGAGTGAGTGAGCAATTTTCACTCCCGCCTCGGCAAAGCCCTCTGCCGAAAGATTTGCAAAGACCGCAGGCATCGAAACGCAGAGGTCAACGCCCGACAGGACCGAGGCTCGCGCACGCTCGTATTTGTCAAACAGTGACAGCTCACCGCGTTGAACGATATTCGGGCTCATTATCGAGACTATTCTGCAATCAAGCCTTGAGCGAATGAGGTCAAGCTGTCTTTTGTGCCCGTTGTGAAAGGGATTGTATTCCGAAATAATTCCTACCGTCCGCACCTTTGCAAATTCCTTCCATAATATTATAAGATAATAATACCACGAAAATATGTCAAAATCAATAACGGAATAAAAACTTATTGAAGTCTGACGCTCTGAAATTTGAAAAATTAAACAAAAAATAATATTTTAAAATTTTCTATTCGTAAACCCGTCGAAAATCGGGGCGAAAAAATGTGCAATTCTCACTAAACTCAACAACTTTTTTTAAACCTTTTGTAAAAAAAGCGATAAAACATATTGACTAAAAATCTTTTTCCGTGTATAATACGGATGTATAGTGTGCTCAATATATTCTTTCGAGGCTTATGCCATCGGAAAAATGAGCAAAGAAAGGAACAAAAGACATGAAAAAGAGATTTTTATTGACACTTCTCGCAATCGCTCTTGTGTTGTCTGTTATGGCTGTTACCGTTACTGCTGCGGTATACAGAAATATCAAGACACCTCAGATAATTTACGGCGATTACGAGTCCGAGACCATTACGGTAGACGGTACGGGAGCTGACCTTCCTTATTCCGTATCCAGTGAGGTAAGCGTATCCAAGGTTGAGGGTACACAGATTACCTTGTCAGGCGTTGTAGCGAATATGAAGTATTCTCTTAACGGCGGCTCTGCCGTTACTATGAAGGCTGCAAATATCGCTGACGGAGAGTATGTGATTACAGGTCTCGAAGAAGGTGTTACATACAGCATTACCTTAACCTATAATACCCGTACTAACGTAAATAGCAGCGGTCATAACTATATGTTTGCCGCAAGTAACGCGATTGAGGTTAAAACTCTTAGCCTCGAGGACGGCGGCAAGTGGCCCACTCCCGAGGGACTTGCAACAAAGAACGGCGTTATCACGGGTCTTGTAGACGGACAGACCTATATGTACGCTCCCGTAACCCTTCCCGCAGGTACCGTTGGTGCATATGCAGAGTATATTGGTGCTACTCTTGCAAACGGTGTATACAACGTATATATCGCGGCAGGTAACGACGGACAGTATAAGTACACCGATTCCGACCCCGTTGCAGTGCTCGTTGAGGGTGACAGAGTAGGCAAGCTTTCCTTGGCTTATATGAATGGTACTACCTTGACAGGCTATACCGATCATGTTGTTGGTGCAGGTAAGTGGACATTCGTATCTCCTCTTGGAAACATCAAGCCCGGCTTCCTTAAGTCTCATACGGGCTTTGCAACTCAGATTACCATGGATTATCAGCATCAGATCGTTTCGGGCTCATACGTATATAACTTCCTTGCAAGTGAGTACGTTCTTGCTGACGATTTTGTAAAATTCAGCTTCAAAAAGACCAATAATCAGGGTGACCACATAAGAAATCTTGACGGCACTGTTCCTCAGGATATTGTCGGTGCATTTATAATCCACGTATTCGACGGTGAGGCTAAGGAATATAAGGTTCCATTCACTTGGGATGCCATAGCCAGCAACAGCATAACGATAGACGCTGCATCAGTTCTTTCGGGTGTTGCAGGTGTCGTTTACAAGATTGAAATTGACTTTATCGACCTTTCCGACGTTGACGTTGCGATAACCGATATTACCTCTCTTGAGACCGCTCTCGGAGAAAAGGGCTACCGTCTCTCCAAGATGGGCGGCGGATACAAAGAGCTTGGCGGTAAGCAGTATACCATCGCAGAGGGCGAATATCTCTACTATAAGGATTATAATGCTAACAATTACGTATACGTTGGTACGGGCGGAGAATTCGTTCTCGACCCCAACGGCGAAAAGCTTAAGTTCACCGAGGGCTATGAGCTCAAGGCTGGTGAGTACGTAACCATTCACCACGACGATGCTACTCTCAAGGAGATTTCTTATCTTGATGCTACCGAGCTTTACGTTATGACCGGTTGTTCTGTTGCTTCAAGTAAGACTGCACGTTACAGAGACGATTACACCTATCAGGAGCTCAGATTTACAACTGACACTGATGTCTTTAACGTATTGTACGACGTTCGTCAGCCCGAGGCTAAGCCCGATTACGTATACTTCGAGGGTAACGGCACCGTAGAGGGTGACGAAACCACCAATAAGTATCTTATCAAGGGCCTTGACGAAACCAAGGTATATATGATTGCTATCGGCAACGGTGCTTATACCAAGGTTGAAAACGTGACCGAGTATGAGGTTACCGGTACGAAGGGTGTAGCTACCAAGTATTCAATCTACGTTGCTGGCGGTGCTACCACCTATGATTCCGAGGTATTTACCAAGACTATAACCGATGCCTACCACGCAATTCCCGACGAGCTTACCATTACTACCGAAACCGACGGTATGAGCAATACTCATTATTACGTTGGAATCTTTGCTGATGCAAAGGAAAACAACTACACCGTTGAGTATATTATCCAGGGCGAGAGCTGGGATGATTCCTCAAAAGCAACCGCTCAGGAGACTATTGAGGTTAAGCCCGGTAAGTCCTATCTGTTCAGATATGCACAGTCCGGTAACGTTGCGGCAGGTGCTGCTGTTAACGTATTCGTTAAGGGCATTGTAAACGATGAGTCACTCAAGGGTACCGTTTCTACAAGCTACGACGGAACCTCACGCACTTTCGTTTCGGGCAAGTGGGTATTCTCTCACGGCACGATTTACGTTGACGGTAACCCCGGCAACCGTTTTGCAACCTCTTGGGCTGCAAATATGCAGGATGCCGCTAATATTGCTTGGCTTTATGAGTTCACCGTAGATGAAATGTTCGCTCTTTCCGAGCTTTCTGCTTTCAATATAGTTCAGCAGGGTGTTGCAAACGCTAAGCAGTTCAACACCGACATTTACACAGGCTTTGCAAGAATCCACGTTGCAGCAGGTGACAAGAGCTATTACGACGTTCCTACCGTATTTGAGCATAATGGAGCTTACACCGTAGACGTAGCAAGCCTCTGGGACGACGAGGTTGCTGCAGACGAGAACTTCCAGCCCAAGGGATATGTTACTGCTATTGAGCTTCACTACTTTGCTCCCGATAAGCTTGAAGGTATCGAGGTTGTTAAGACTGCTGTCGATTACCCCGTATTTAAGATTGCAGGCTGGAAATACGTAGCAAATAACGACCCCGCTAACAGAAGCACTGAGTTCGTAACTCTTAAGACAGTTCCTTCCATAGATACTCTCGACGTTGCTCCCGCAATCGGTGAGTACGGCGGAGAAATCACAGGCTTCTTACCCTCCGCTACCTATCAGATAGTTGAGGTTGACCCTGATACTCTCGAGCCTGTTGCAGACGTTATTACTGCATCGAACGTTACCTACGTTCCTCTTAAGGCAGGTACCTACGCTGTAAGAGTATATGCTCCTGCAAACGATAAGAAGTATGCTACCTCTGAGTATACATACCTCACGATCGACACTATTGAAGCTGACGGCAGAACCTCTGCTAAGATGGATAAGATAGTTCTTCCCGAGGACGTTGTAGCAACAGGTGCTGATTACACCTTCGATATCAACGAGTCCCGTTGGATCAACCGTCTTGCAATTTCCAACATCGTTCACGAGTCTCCCAACGCTGTTATCACCTTTGCGGCAAATGATTACAAGTACGTAATCGAGGCTGCTAACATCGACCTTTCTCTCGACACTGCACACTACTTCGATATGAAGGTTACCTTCGACGGAGAGAGCGCATACGACAGAATGTATTCCAAGATGGCAGCAGTTGCTGACGAGAAGGAGCTTGTTAAGGGTATTCACTTTGAGACCTCTACTAACTACTTCTTCGAGACCGCAACCTTTATGGTACGTCTCGGTACACAGTTCGACGGATACGAGGTTGAGCTTCGTTCCTTCAACGACCGTGTAAACCGTCTCAGAAGCGAAGAGACCGTAACCGTTGAAGACGGTTGGGCAACCTTCTCCACCTTCGGTGGCGACTACGTTATCCTTTCTCCTGCATATGCAGCGGATAACCAGTAATCATCAATTGAATAACGAATTGAGGCTGAGTCAAATGACTCAGCCTCTTTTTTCTGTGTTGAATTATAACGATAATCGAAAGTCGAAATTCAAGAATTTCGACAGCAAAGCTTTGTTTTGCTAACAGTTTTCTTTGAGAAAACTGTCGATTTTCGTTCAAATGAATGTAGTCCAAAAAGCAATTTGCTTTTTGGGGAGGCTGA
>JAFSID010000076.1 GCA_017439965.1 Clostridia bacterium
GCAAACGTTCACGAAGCGCAGTATGCACAAGGAACAAAGGATTTTATTTCAAAATTTGAAATAGCATTAAAAGAATGTAACGAGAGCGAATATTGGCTTGAGCTTCTTTATGAAACTAATTCGATTAGTGATAATGAGTTTAATAAAATGCAAAGTGCGTGTATTGAGCTTCGCAGAATGTTAGTTTCGACTGTTACAACTATAAAATCAAAACAATAACCCGGCTAACAAGTGCCCGAAAACCCTTGGAAATACAGGGCTTTCGGGCATTTATGCAATTTGGAAAAATGCTTCTGCAACACTTTTGACAACACTCCGTTAATAGACTACGGAGACAGCCGATATATTTGATATTTTGGCTATCAAAATACGGATTATACACCACGATTTACGCCTTAAACACCACAGACTTAGGAGTGGGAGTAATACCACACTCCCGAAAGGTCTTGCAAATAAAGGACTTTGGAGATTTTGTAGCTCTCAAGTAAATAGCACAAAAAGTTAAAACAGAAGCATAAAAAAGATAATGAACCCACAGCAGAATTTTTGTTGTACAAACAAAAATTCGCAAGTTTTATAAAACCTCTTTATTTTTGCAGCTTATTATGATATAATAACAAGGCGACACAGTTTAATATTTTTTCGAGTAGGCATACTTTGGGTAAAAACGTATGCCTTGATGTCATATCCTACTCGGAATGAACTGTGTCGCAACAGAAGTCAAACATCGTTTTTCGGTGCGTGGCTTCGGTCACGCACTTTTTTATTAAACTAATAATGGAGGTTTAAGCTATGGAAGAGATAAAAAAAGGTATTAATACTGACAATCAGGAGGAATTATATACTCTGTACATCCATACTTGCCTTGAAAACGATAAAGTTTACGTTGGAATTACGAGCAAAGATGCGAAAAACCGTTGGTTAGATAGAGAAAGTTATAAAGGCAATTCTGATTTGTATTCCGATATAAAAAAATATGGTTGGGATAATGGCTTTCATCATAAAATCGTGGCAGATAATCTTGTATGGGAGAAGGCAAAGGAGTCTGAAAAATTCTTCATAGAGACCTTTGATTCTACAAACCCCGAAAAAGGTTATAATCACAGAAAGGGTAATAACCGACAAGGCATTTCTCGTGAACGCGCTAATATCGGAACCAAAATCCAAATTTTGCGCAAAAATAAAGGTATCACTCAGTTTGATTTGGCAGATGCTCTTGATCTTTCGAGAGCAACTATATCAAATTACGAAGTCAACAGAAGATCGCCAAGCATTGATGAACTGAAAAGGTTTGCGGATTACTTCGGTGTTGGTCTTGATTATTTCGGAACAGAAGCAGCCAATGAAAGTTTTGAGATAAGTTCTCGTGTTCGTGGTTATTTCAAAAATGAGAATATGTCTTTAGATGACAAAATTGAACTTTTCAATGACATTCTTTCCGCCTATTATCTGTATGTAATAGATAACAAATAAAATTTGAGATTTCGAGGTGTTTACCATAGAACAAAGAGGTATAAGTGTTCAACAAGCAGTTGCAATTATGAACCAAAAGGACCATTTTCAAACTAAATTGGAGAAACTGCGTGTTTCACTAAACATATCACAAGGCAAACTCGCAAAATTAGCGAGAATTCCCGTTCGCACTATACAATGTTACGAGCAAAGAGTTAGAGACATAGATAGTGCAAGATTAAGCACATTACTTGATTTATGCATAGTGTTAAATTGCACGCTAAAAGACATTTTAGAAGATAGTGACAACATCAATAAACTTGAACAAGTTCTTGATATTCCATCTAAAACGGTTAGTTTTGTTGACACCGCCGAAGAAACATCTGCTTCGGAAAATACATATGAGAAAAGTTTGATCGAAAAATACTTTTATAACGAAGCTTTATCCGACTTAACAGAAGATCAAAAAGCCGGCATTGCGTTTGTGTCTAAGGATTTTCCTGAACAATGGAAAAACATTCTTAAACTTAGATATATAGATCTTCTTACTTTAGATGATATAGCTGCTCAAAAAGGCATAACACGTGTGCGAGTGCGACAAATTGCTCTCAAAGCAATAAAACGACTTGAAGAATACGAAAGTTCAGAATATGTTGTTTCGGGATTACAGACAAGTCAACAAAAGGCTGAGCAAGAGCAGAACGACAGACTGTTGTTTGATCGCTCTATTGATGAATTAAACCTTTCTGGCAGAGCGCATAACTGTTTAATGCGGGCAGGTTATACAACCATAGGAGAGGTTGTTTTAGCAAGAAAAGAGCTTATTAAAATTAAGAACATCGGTAAACATGTCGTTGAGGAAATATGCGATAAAATAGACCTATATACAAAAGATTTTATAAGCAAAGGATAGTTGACTATGTTTAATGATTATATTTGGAGAACATATTTAGGCGGAACTGGAAAAGAAGTGGTTAATTTCTTTGAAGAAAACCTCTCAAATAATTTTTCAAAAGAATACGCTGATAAAATATGTGAATTTCATAGAGCATATTGTCCAAGTAAGGTTGTTAATGAATCATTACATAGTGAATTAGTCGATGCGTATGAGGATATTGCAGAAGGTATTTGGTTTCTTGAAGAAGGTGAATATTCGATTGAATCTGCAATTTCATACATTTTTAATGGCTTTCTTAACGAAGATGGTGCAACCCCACAAAAGGTATTTAATTTCTTTTCGGGTTCGGTAGCGTTTTTTACCACACTTTTTGCAAGAGAATTACCCGAACTGTTTATTCCTTACTATTTTACACTCAACTTTAATATCTTTGAGAAAATAGCACAGGAGTTTGAAATAATTCTTCCGGAGATTCCCATCAAAAAAGATTATGAGGGAAGATTTTTATACTACGGTAAAATATGCGAGGCATTATACGATTTTAGAGAGAAACATAATATGTCCGCTTATGAACTATGTGCTTTCCTTTATGACTTTGCACCTAAATACGTTGGTGGTGCTAAAAGTTATATAATTAAAGATATTCCAGCACCCAAGAGTGCCTATTTCATTGGCGGTTCAAAAAACGATGCTTTTTTATTGAGCGATGATGATACTATCACGCCTTGGCAATGCAATCCCGATACAATGGTCGGCGATGCAATCGTTATGTATCTGAAATCTCCTATTAGTGCCGTTGATTCCATTTGGCGTAGTGTTTCTATTGGATTTAATGATCCGTTCTTTTATTATTACAGATGTACATATATTGCCAACCCCTGCAAAGTAAATAGAATCTCTCAAAAACAACTTGAAGGAGATTCGGTGTTCGGTAAATTGCCTATTGTAAAGAAAAACATGCAGGGGTTAAACGGTGTTGAACTATCCCCTTCTGTTTATAATCACTTGCTTGATATGACAGAATCGGATTTGCCGAGATTAGAGTTTGCAATTAACAACGATGATCTTGTTCTTTCCAGAGAAAAAGACGTTGAAAACAAATTGATTAAACCATTTTTGGCAGAGCTTGGTTATACTGAAAAAGACTATAAACAACAATTATATATCGAAATAGGTAATCATAATCATGCTTTAATTCCTGATTTTGTTATCAATCCGATTGTATCTAAAGGTCATCAATCGGCGGATTTTCTTGTTGAGGCTAAATATTCTATTTCGTCAAATAAATTGTTGGAAGAAGCAAAAACACAAGCAAGAGGCTATGCAAAACTTCTTAATGCAAAATATTCTGTAATTGCTGCAAAAGAAGGAGTTTGGATAACAGATGTTGCGGATGATTACACTGCAAGTGTTCTTTCTTTTTCTTGGAGCGATTTGAAAAATGAAGATAACTTCCACAAAGTATACAATATAATTGGCAGAGGAAAATTCTAAAAGAGTAGTTTGGAGGTGCAGTAATGATATACTTTCGTGATGCAAATACGGGTTTTATAGTTAGAAAACCAGATGAAGGTATGCACCTTGAATACACTTATGATGATTTCTCCAATTGGATACAAACGGAGCCAGACAGTTCATACGAACGTGAATATTGGCTCGGAGAAGGCAATTCTTGTTTGTTTGATATTACCGAAGAAGAAGCTATTGCCATTATTTCTTCAAGAAGTAATAAACTGAACAAAAGCCAAATACAAATTGCTCGAAAATGCTATTTGTTTGGTGAAGAAACGATTTATATAGAAATAGATGAAAACAGCCCAATTTTTGTATATCAGCATAAAGACAAAAAATGGAGCAAACTAGAGGCTGATAGTTTTTGGGATTCTTGGGACTCAGCACCACATCTTTTCCTGCCCATATCTAATGAAGGCGCTATTAAAAGGATTTATTGTGATGATGAAACTTCCAATCTTACTGACACAAAAGCTGAGGGATCAAAAACGAAACTTAAAACAAGTTCGGAAAATATCGTAGAACAAATGGTGAATGGTATTGTTGGTAAAGAAAGTGAAAATCCTTCCAAAAGAGAAACAGAAATCCGGAAAAATCTTTCGGGTAGAGCGTTGGAATATTTAATGTTTATGGATGATGATTAAGAAAATGAATAACAAGTATTGCAATATAAGCCAAAACAAATTATAATAAACAAGCTGACACGGATGCTTAAAAAGTGATAGCAAACCGTGATAGCAAAATGATAGCAAAAGTTAGAACTACCTATGTATATAGGATAATCTAAAACAAAGCAAATCAATTTGTGCCACTATGCTAAAACAGAATCGTTTAAGGTCGCTTTTGTGGTTGCGAGTGGGAATAATACCAAATGTTTCAGCAAATTTGATTTATCCTCTTGGGGCAGTTTTCTTTATCCTTTCCAGATTAGATAAATCACTGCAAAAGCAAGCAATATAGTAATTTTGAAGACCTTGTGTCATCGCAAACGATGATCAAGGTCTTTTTTGTATAAAGAAAAAGTTAAGGGTTTACCGAAAAATCGGTATACCCTTAAGCTTTACAAAAATATTATCACTAATAGGATCAATACAAAAACAAGCTTCTTTCAGCACTTGTACCGTTGTAATATTCCGAATAAATCGGAACGGGACGTTCAAATTTTGTTTTAAGCTCAACAAATCTTCTTTCCTTGGTGCTTGTTTCAACCGCTTTAACAAATTCAAGCGCGTGATAGCCCATTTCGGGAAGCAATCTGTTCGGGCGGTCTGTACGTATACCCCAAGCCATATCCGCTACGCCTATACCTCTGCTGGATGCCTTATAGGGATGTGAAATCGGGAATTCCATTTTTCCGCTTCCGTTTTTGGTGATATATACGGAATCTCCAAACTCATTGGGGTCTCCAAGCTCAAGCTGTCCTTCCGTGCCTATTACCTTAAAGACCGTTTCCTTTGTCATATGGTCGCTTGATACGGCAAACATTCCCAAAACACCACAATCAAACTCAAACGAGCAGGTCATACTATTGATAGTATTTACAAAGAAGTTATCGTTAAACTTTGAGTTTCTCGGATTGAGATACGGTCTGTTTTGCTTTATTGTTCTCGTATAACCGCATACGCTGTTTATAGGACCGAACATATTCATCATCTGGTGAAGGTAATATCCTCCCATATCATAAGGGATTCCTCCTCCCTCACACATTACTGAATATTTTCTTACTGCATCGTCCTTGTCCTCTTTGATCATATGATAGCCTCTTGAAAGATATGCTATCACAGAAATCGGCTGACCTATTAATCCCTTATCTATAATGTATCTTGCGGTTTGCTGAGATGCACCGAGGAAGGTATCGGGAGCTACACAAAAGCGAACGTTATTTCTTTTCGCCGTTTCCATCAAGTCATCCGCCTGCTCCATTGTAAGACACATCATCTTCTCGCTGTAACAATGCTTTCCTGCTTCAAGAATAGCCTTTGAAACCTCATAATGCGACGTAGGATAAGTAAGATTAACAACGATTTCAATCTCATCGTCGTTTAAAATTTCTTCCGTTGTCATACATTTGATTTCATACTTCTCGGCTTGAGCAGTTGCTTTTTCGGCAACCATATCTGCACAGCCTACTAAATCTATGATGGAAAACGTATCTTTTAAATTCATCAAATACGTATGCGAAATATCTCCACAGCCTATAACCGCTGTTTTTACGGGCTTAATTTTCATTATCTGTCAACCCCTAATCCTCTTAAATAATCAAAGCTTGATTTTACGCAATCAAACGCATCTCTGCCATAGCATTCGTCCTGCTCGATTGCATAGCTCTTAACGTTATTCTTCCGGCTAAGCTCAATAATGGGCTTCCAATTTATGTTACCCTCTCCAACGGGCTCGTATGTGGCGGGATGTGCCTCAAGCAAAGCTTCTCTGCTTCCAACTCCGAAGTCCTTTACGTGTATGTAATCGTATCTGTCCTTATACTGCTCCATAAACTCAACGATTGATTTTCCGCCGCTATGAATCCAATGGGTATCAGGCATAATCTGAACGACCTCGGGGTCACTTTCCTTCAAGAATATATCAATTCCGGTAGTATTACCAAATCTTATAAACTCAAACGCATGAAAATGATAGAGAATCTTCATACCCTTTTTCTTATATTCCGCACCAACCTCATTGAGATAATGAGCAAACATTTTATATCCCGCAGGGTCTCCTGAAAGTCCCTTGGGCATTGTTCCCGTACGTACGTAAGATGTATTAAACAACTCGCACATACCGATTACGTTGGAGTAGTTCTCCTCGAGCTTCATAACAGGGCAATAAACAGAGTCGTTTGTCAAGCCTCTTTCTTCGAAAAGGCGTGCAACCTCCTTGGCGTCATATGCCGCAGGAACCGAGTACTGAAGCATAGTAAATCCTATATCCTTGAGTCTGTCAAGTGTATTTTCCAAATCACTCATTGTCGTTGTGTGTTCACGCATAGTGTACATTTGTAAAGATATCTTACCCATTGTAATTATTCCTTTCTTCAGAAAAATCTATAATACAATTATACATCAACCTTTCGATAAAACAATGTATTTTTCGTTTTATGTATTGTATTTTTTGATTTTTATGATACAATGTATTAAAAGCATTATAATTCGATTTAATTGCCACTTACTTACAAGTTCAGCGACACGCTAAACACCATTTTCGGCAATTGTATCGGATTTCCGAATTGTAAAAAACAATTCGTCCCCGTTTCTTGATGCATAAAGTCTGCAATCAATTGACAGATTTTATGATATCAACACCTACACAAAAAAAGGCGGTGCACGATATGCAGAAAATCAGCTTTCAGAACATTAACGAGGATATTTCGTTTTATAACGTGTACGGAATGTTTCAGGTGTGGAACAAATCCAACGAATACAAGTATAATTACAGCAATACCGCACGTCCGAATCACGGAATATTTTATGTCTTGTGCGATAACGTTTTATTTCAGTACGAGGACGGCAGGTCTGTCTCCTTTGAAAAAGGAAGCCTTATATATATTCCCAAGGGATTAAAGTACAAAGCACGGATGTCGGATAAAAAAGAAGAATGTAATACTCTGCTAATTAATTTTTCAATCAAGGGTGACGTAACCTTTTATGATGAAATTACACTTTTGACTTCATCCGCCTCAGAAAAATACTTAGAGGAAATATACAGTATAATTTCCGACTACCGCAGTAAAAAAAGCAGTTATTGTAATATTATGTCCTCTTTTTTCAAGCTTATCGGATACATCTCAGATCATATCGAAAAAAAGAATATCATCAGCCTCGGATATAAAAACATCCAGCCCGCTATATCGTATATCGACTTTCATCTGAATGAAAAGCTTTACATCC
Source organism: Clostridia bacterium (assembly GCA_017439965.1). Classification (GTDB taxonomy): domain Bacteria; phylum Bacillota; class Clostridia; order Oscillospirales; family SIG627; genus RGIG6353. The sequence continues at coordinate 7,750 of JAFSID010000076.1, forward strand.
CCACCCTTGCAAAGATGTGTCATATGAGTGAATCCTGCTTCAGAAAGGATTTCAAAAAGCTAACAGGTCTGTCTCCTAACAATTATATTACGGGAAAAAGGTTGGAAAAAGCCGAAAAGATGCTGAAGAATGACGATATTCCAATCTCATCAATCGTCACCGAGCTTGGCTTTTATGATATATCATATTTTTATAAGGTGTTTACGAGTAAATGCGGTATAACCCCTATTGAATTCAGAAAAAATCACAACGCATAAGCTCCCATTGATTTCTGATCGTTTTTTAAGCAAAGCTCTTATGAGGTATAATATTCCAAATCACAAAAACAGGGCTTTGAATTTTTATGGATGCGTTGACATCAAGGATGCACATATGTTATAATATTAAAAATTTCACAAAATCTATTGAGGAGAAATAAATTATGAGTTCAATCACCTTTAAGCGTTTCGGTCCTATGTTTGATTGCTCAAGAAATGCGGTGCTTACGGTTAGCACCGTAAAGCAATTGGTCGATATCTGTGCGGACTTAGGCTATAAATCGTTTTTATTATACACAGAGGACACCTACGAGGTCCTTGACAATCCGTATTTCGGCTACGGAAGAGGCAGGTATTCCTGCGAGGAATTAAAAGAAATAGACCGATACACAAAGGAAAAGGGGCTTGAATTTATACCCTGCATACAAACGCTCGGTCATCTGACCTGCATCTTTAAGTGGGTCCCCTACGAAAAGCTTCGTGACTGTCACAACATTCTTATGCCGGGTGAAGAGGGCACCTACAAGCTTATTGACGATATGTTCCGCACGCTTTCGCAATGCATCTCCACCAAAACCGTAAACATCGGTCTTGACGAAGCACATATGGTAGGCAGAGGACGTTACTACGACCTTCACGGAGACGTTGACCGTACAAGGCTTTTGGTAGAGCACGTTGCAAGGGTTGCTGAAATTGCAAGCAAATACGGCTTCAGAGTTTGTATGTGGTCGGATATGTTCTTCCGTATAGCAAGCGGCGGCAACTATTACGATAGCAACGTGACGGTTTCCGACGAGCTTAAGGCTATGATTCCCGACAACGTAGACTTAATTTATTGGGATTATTATTCCGCAAGCGTTTCTCGTTACGTTGATATGATGAGAGCGCACGACAAAATTAAATCGGGTAGCTGGTTTGCAGGTGTATTGGGCGCTTGCAGAGGCTTCTCGCCCTGCAATGGCTCAAGCATCAAAAACACCAAGGCGGCAATTGAAAGCTGCATTCAGGAGAAGGTTGAAAACGTATTCCTCACCTCCTGGGGTGACGACGGCGGAGAATGCTCACGCTTTTCCTTCCTCCCCTCTCTGCTGTTTGCGTCTGAAACTGCAAAGGGCAACGGAGATATGGAGGAAATCAAAAAGAAATTTGAAGAATACTTCGGAATTTCCTGGGACGGATTTATGCTCCTTGACCTGCTCAACGGTGACGTTCGTACCAACGCTTCAAAGTATTTACTTTACAACGACCTGTTCTTCGGCTTGGTGGATACTAAAATCAGCGAGGATATAGGCGAGCAATACGGAGCGCTTATAGAAAAGCTTGATGCATACCGCAGCAACTCACGCTTCGGTTATCTGTTCGATACCGCACACGCACTGTGCCGTGTATTAGAGATAAAAGCAAATCTCGGTCAGAAAACGAGAGAGGTATACCAGTCGCGCGACAAAGAGGCTCTGTCTCAGCTCCTGCCGATTTACAAGGAGCTTTCGACAAGGCTCAAGGCGTTCTACGAAGCCTTCAGGACTCAATGGTTTAAGGAAAACAAGCCCTTCGGCTTTGACGTTCAGGACATCCGTCTGGGCGGACTTATGACGAGAGTCGAGCATTGTACTTATATGCTTACTCAATATCTCAACGGAGAAATCGAAAAAATCGACGAGCTTGAGGAAACGCTTCTTGATTACAGCGGAGAGGGTGAAAGCCGTGTAATCAACGACAGAATGTCGCTCGATTACAGATATATGATAACCCCCAACGTCCTCGTTGAGCCTAACGCGGTCTTTACCTGCTTATAAAAAAACAACGGCTATGAAACAACGTTTCATAGCCGTCAATTTTTATCTTAAGCCGTATTTTTCAATAACGGAATCGAGGTCCTTATCACCTCTGCCTGAGAGGTTAATAAGCACTGAGCCGTGCTCCATAGTCTTGGCAAGCTTCATACCGTATGCCACTGCGTGTGAGCTTTCAATTGCAGGGATGATACCCTCAAGTCTTGAAAGCTTATAGAAGGCGTCGATGGTTTCCTCGTCGTCGATAACGTCGTACTTAACTCTTCCGATGCTCTGAAGGAAGGCGTGCTCGGGACCCGAGGAGGGATAGTCAAGACCGCTCGCTATCGAGTAAACGGGAGCAGGCTCACCGTTCTCGTCCTTAAGCATAATACTGTTAAAGCCATGCATAATTCCCTCGGTGCCGTACTTAAGGCTTGCGGCGTGGTCACCAAGCTTCTCGCCTCTTCCGAGAGGCTCGATACCGTATATTTCAACGGGGTCGTTGAGGAAGCCCGAGAAAAGACCTGCGGCGTTACTTCCGCCACCTACACAAGCAACGATTGCGTTGGGAAGATGACCCGTCATATCAACGAACTGCTCACGCGCCTCTTCACCGATAACACTCTGGAAATCACGAACCATCATAGGAAAGGGATGAGGACCGAGTACAGAGCCTATGCAGTAAATGGCGTCCTTATACTCACGGCTGTATGCGTCAAAAGCGGCGTCAACAGCCTCCTTGAGAGTCTGGAGACCGTGAGTTACCTCGATAACCCTTGCACCAAGCACCTTCATACGAGTTACGTTGGGAGCCTGCTTCTTGATATCGACGGAGCCCATATAAATATCACATTCAAGTCCGAAATAAGCTGCGGCGGTAGCAAGCGCAACACCGTGCTGTCCTGCGCCCGTTTCAGCGATAACCTTCTTCTTGCCCATATACTTTGCAAGAAGCGCTTCGCCCATACAGTGATTAAGCTTGTGAGCGCCCGAATGATTGAGGTCCTCACGCTTTGCGTAAAGCTGTACTCTGCCTCCCATATAGTCGGAAAGACGCTCAAGGTGAGAAATGGGAGTAGGTCTGCCCTGAAACTCCTTACGGATACGGCGAAGCTCGGCAATAAACTTTCTCGACTGGCAAATGGTGAAGTAAGCCTCGGTAATCTCCTCCATTGCAACACGAATCTTATCCTCAACGAATACGCCTCCGTACTTACCGAAGTAGCCGTTCTTGTCGGGATAATTATTAAAATAGGTATCAAAATCTACGTTATTGAATTTCATTTTATTTCCTCCAAAAATATATCGTTTGTTATCGTTTTAGTTAGTTCAAGGAGCTACGCCATCGTAATGCAGTAATCATTTTTACCTCCGACCTGTCTGTCAACAAAAAATCCTTGACAGAGTAATACTTCTGTCAAGGACGAATAATCAATATCCGCGGTGCCACCTTGCTTTCACGGGAGTCCCGTGCACTTTTGAGATACAAGCATATCCCCGATAATTAACGCATATCAAACGTTGCAGAATACTTTGCGACAAATCGCATTTGACTGCACCCTCCGCGGTCCATTTGACAACTTGTTTCTTACCTGACTCTCAGCATCGCAGGCTCTCTGTAAAGGCATCATTGCCGTTATCTCCGCTTCAACGGTTTAATCTATTGTACCACCATTATATTTGATTGTCAAGAGTTTTTTAACGGAGAAATTGCAATATTTTCTCTCGCTAACGCCTCGCGTATTTTTACAATCAGCTCAAGCGCCTCGGGATTATCTCCGTGAACGCAGATGGAATCGGGAATGATTTCCACAATTTTTCCGTTAACCGATTTAACGGTATGCTCCTTTACCATCTGCACGACACGTTCTGCCACACGCTCACCATCGTGAATTACAGAGCCTTTTTTAGAGCGTGAAACGAGCGTTCCGTCATCCTCGTACTCGCGGTCCGCAAAGACCTCGGAGGCACACGGAAGTCCTATCCCTCTTGCCTCGTTCAGCATTTCACTTCCTGCAAGACCGAGAAGAATAAGAGACGGGTCATATTTATACACCGCACGGCAAATAGCCGAGGCAAGCTTTTTATCCTTAGCCGCCATATTATAAAGAGCGCCGTGAGGCTTTACGTGTTGAAGCGTGACACCCTCAGCTCTGCAAAAGGCATCAAGCGCACCTACCTGATAAAGAATGAGATTTTCGGCTTCTTTTTCGGAAATGGTCATATTACGCCGTCCGAAGCCCTCAAGGTCACGAAAGCCCGGATGAGCACCGACAGACACTCTGAGAGCTTTACAAAGAGCAACGGTTTCAGCCATAACACACGGGTCGCCTGCATGATATCCGCAAGCAACGTTTGCCGAGGTTATAAACGGAATAACGTCACAGTCTCCGCCTATTTTATACGCTCCGAAGCTTTCTCCGAGGTCGCAATTCAAATCCACCTTATACATAATTCAATCCTTCAAAAGAGTATTTTTAACATCGGTTATAAACATATGCCCGGGTGCGTGAGATATGGCAACAGGAGGCTTTGCGCTCATAACCACCGATTGAGGAGTAACACCGCAGCACCAGAAAACAGGTATTTCTCCGTCATTTACCGTAACGGAATCTCCAAAGTCGGGCTTGTTAATATCCTTGATACCGATAGCCTCGGGATTTCCGATGTGAATGGGCGCACCGTGTACTCTCGGCATTGAGGCTGTAATGCTCGTTGCCTTGATTGCCTGCTCGGGAGTCATAGGTCGCATACTTACGACCGTCTTGCCGTGGAATATTCCTGCGCCGTCGCATTCAATATTCGTCATATACATCGGTACGTTACGTCCCTCTTCGATATGTCTCACGGGCACGTCAGCGGCTAAAAGCTCACTCTCAAAGGAGAAGGAGCAGCCGATGAGAAAGTAAACGAAATCGTCACGCCATAAATTCTCAATGCTCTCGTATTCACCGACGAGAGTACCGTTTTCCCAAAGTCTGTATTTCGGGATATCGGTTGCGATATCGGCGTTGTCAGCCATTCTCTTAACAAGACGGCTTCCAACGTCTCCCACCTCCAAAAGAGGACAGGATTTGGGGTTACGCTGTGTAAAAAGCAAGAAGTCGTATGCCTCGGATTTCGGCAATATCAAAAGGTTAGCCTGAGCGTAGCCGTCGCACATTCCCGAGGTCTGCGTATTTATTTTTCCTTCACGGATGAGCGCTCTTGCCTCGCTCGGCAAAAGCCTTGAATAATCCATATCAATACCTCCATGCCGCACACAAAAATCTGTACTGCAATAACTTGAATTTTCTGTTCTCCCTTTTCAAAAGAGAGACAGCCTTTTTCTCACTGACGGCTACAAAGCGAAGCTTATCCCCTGCCCTTGCCTGAGCAATGAGCTTGAGGTCTGCCGTTATCACGGTGGCTATCTTTGCATAGCCTCCCGTCGTCTGTCTGTCCGACATCATAATAATGGGAGTGCCCGCAGAGGTTATCTGTACCGAGCCCGTTGCCATACCGTCGGATATTATATCAACACCGTCAAGGCTTTCAACGGGGTCACCCTCAAGCCTTACGCCCATACGGTCGGACTTATCGGACACTGTGTATTCCTTTGAAAAAAAGTCTTCTATTCCTTTTTCGGTGAACAATGAAGCCTGTGGACCTAAAAGCACTCTTACCTCATACTCTGACGGATAATCGTTTTCGGAGTCTACCCTACGCTCACCGACGAGTGAAAGAGGTATGCTATGCCTTAAGGGAATAAAATCACCTGCACGAAGCTTACGTCCCTCAAAGCCTCCGAGACTGCATTTCAGGTTGGTTGAAGCGCTACCCATTACCTCGGGAATATCGAAGCCTCCCGCTACCGCAAGATATGACCGCAGACCGCTTTTTGCAAGCTTCATAGTAAGCAGGTCACCTGCGTTTACCTCAACCGAGGTATACGTCTCAATAGGCTTTCCGTTTATTTCGGGAGACATATCCGCGCCCGTCAGCGCGATAACGGTATTACACTCAAAGCGGAGAGTCATACCGAGAAGCGTCATTTCAATAACCGCCTCGTTCAAGGAGTTGGAAACGAGCAGATTCGCAAGCTTCATAGAGTAGGTATCCATTGCACCGCTCGGAGAAAAGCCGAGGCTCATATATCCGTATCTTCCTCCGTCCTGAACGGTTGACAGAGATCCTGCGTTGATTACGGTAATTCCCGTCACGGTGTCACCTCCTCAACCCTCACCTTACATTCACCCCTGACAAATTCGTCATAGGTTATGGGATAAAATTTGATTCGGTCGCCTGCCTTATAAAGTATCGGGTCATCGCTGTGAGGGGTATAAACCCTTATAGGAGTTCTGCCTATTAAACGCCATCCGCCGGGAGAAGCAAGCGGATAGATTCCCGTCTGCTTACCGCCGATTCCGACCGAGCCCTCCGGTATGAGAGTTCTCGGGGTATCAAGTCGCGGAGTCTCAAGCCTTTTATCAAGACCTCCGAGATAAGCAAAGCCGGGTAAAAAGCCGAGCATATAAATAAGATACTCGGGAGAGGTATGGAGTGCAATAACCTCGTCGCGTGTCAGTCCCGTATGCGCACACACGCTTTCCATATCGGGAGAAAGCTCTCCGTCATAGCAAACGGGTATATGAAAGAGTCTTCCGCCGTTAATCGTTGACGGCTTGTAGTCCTCAATTATTCTGCGTATAGCCCTTTCAAGCCTCGCTTTGCTCGTTTTGAACGGGTCAAAATATACGGTGAGTGAGCAGAATGTGGGAACGCTTTCAATAACTCCCTTCAAATGCTTTTCGTCAAGGCTTGAGGAAATATAGCGGATAAGCTTATTCGTATCTTCGTTTATATCCCGTGACAGCTCAACGGTCACGGCACTGTCACCGCAGCTCAAAAATCTTATATCACACATTGTAACGTCCTTCAAAATAGCCGAGCTCGTCAACCTTTTCAAACCAGGTCTTGCAGGTCTCACGAAGCGAAAGAGCACTCGAAACAAGCTCACGCATAAGTGAGACGATGGGCAAATTAATTTCAAGTCCGAAGCCGTCGATTGCGGGAATGAGCCAGCCGTACATATCAATCATACCGCTTCGGCTTGCACATACGACCGCTTCCCTTTCAAGCTCGGAGGTGTGCATTATATCAATATTCTCAAGCAAAAAAGCAAGCGAGGCAATAAGAGCGTAGCAACCCCAATCGGAAACGGTTGCGGTAATAAGGTGGTCGGCACTCGTTTTTGCCGCAATACCTCCTCCGCATCCGCAACGGCAAGCACCGTTTTGAGCATACGGAATATATTTCTCAAGCGTTTCGGAAACAGCGCCCATTCCTATTTCGTTTCCAAGGTCTCCTATGGCAATATTCAAAACGCCCATTTTCTGCAATTTTTCAAAGAGGACGTCCTGCTTTGCCTCAAGCTCGGTAACGTCAAGCCCCGTGGCGTTATGGTAAACGCCGAGAGCATTCGCACCCGGACACTCAACGCTGATAACGGCAGAAGGAGTAGCCCTTGAAATGATTTCATCCGCTTGAGCGGATGCCCTTGCGCTATCCTTGGTAAAATATATGACACCCATTGAAACGGGCATTTCCTTTAATTCATCTAAATCCTCGTGAAGATGCAGACCTACGCACGCCGACATATTCTCAACGGCGACTCTGTTATCCTCGGGACAGATTATAACGGGCTTTACATCAAACGCCTTTACAAGCGCGCGACAAAGAAGCATTGAGCTGACGATACCGTCCATCTCCGCTTTTTTAAAGGGACGAAGCACGAAGCCCGTCATTATAAAAACGAAATCTCCCGCCTTAACAGTCGAAACGAGCGCCTCGGCAGACTTCATTGCACAAGGTCCGCCCGCCCTCTCTCTCGACGCCTTATAAAGTATTTTACAAACGCCGTAGCCTCTCGGGTCGAGGTTTGCAAGGTCGTCAAGGCTTTGTCCTAAATTCAGTTTTGTAAGCTCCTGCTGTGTCATAGCTTTATGTACCTTTCTGTAATGTATTTTCATTGTACCACAACAAGTCAGAATAATCAAGATTATTGATAAATATTACTTGACAAATAATACTATGCGTGATATAGTATTATACATAAGGAGGTATAATTATGGATATTCAGATAAAACGCGGACTTTTAGACGTATGCGTGCTTGCGGCAATAAAGAACGAGGACTCATACGGATATCGGATAATAAAGGATTTAAGCCCATACGTTGAAATCTCAGAGTCAACCCTCTACCCTATTTTAAGAAGACTTGAAGCAGGAGAGCTATTGACTGTAAGAAGTGCCGAGCATAACGGCAGACTAAGAAAATACTATCACATCACACCTCTCGGTATTGAGCGCATAAACGAATTTAAAAACGAGTGGAGCGAAATCACTTCAATCTACAAATTCATCACAAAGGAGGACGAGCATGAACAAGCTTGAGTTTTTGGACAAGCTGAGCGAAAGGCTGGCAGGAATACCCGAGGCTGACAGACGTATGACGCTTGACTATTATAACGAAATAATCGACGACAGAATAGAATCAGGCTTTAGCGAGGAGGAAGCAGTAAAGGCTCTCGGCTCACTTGATTCAATCGTATCGCAGGTAGTATTCGATATGCCTGCCAAAAGACTTGCAAAGGAGCAGGCAGAGAAGGAGAAAAAAGAAAAGTCACGCCGTTCACCTCAAGGCTGGGAGATACTTCTGCTCATTCTCGGTGCGCCCTTGTGGATTAGCTTACTTATCACTGTATTTGCGATAATTCTCTCGGTTTTAATAGCGATAGGAGCCGTAGTCGTAAGCTTATACGCTATTGATTTTGCCGTTGCGATATCGGGACTTGCTCTGATTCTTGCGGGAATAATTCTGTTTATTACGGGTCATCCCATTCCCGCCTGGTTCTCGTTCGGCGTGGGTCTTATATTGGTTGGCGTATCAATACTTGCCTTCCTTGCCTTCGGGCTTATTGCAAAGGGACTCTTTTACGTCTCAAAAATGATGCTTCGCGGAATAAGACGCGTTCTCTTCGGAAGGAGGAATAAAAAATGAAAAGAGCTTTTATTATAATTGCTTTAGCTTTTATTCTCATCGGTACTGTTGTGGTTACCGCAACCTTTGCTCTGTCGGGCTTTGATTTCAAAAAGCTTTCAACCGTCACCTTCGATTCAAAAGTACATCAATTGGACGGAGACGTAAACGCAATTGACGTAAACGTCAACAGCGACGTGCGTATTGAAAAATCGCCCGACGGCATATGCCGTGTGATATCCTACGAAAGCAACAGAATAAGTCACCTCGTAGCAGTTGAAGACGGAGCTCTCAAAATCGAGACCGAGGACAAAACGAGCTTTTACGAATGGTGGGAAAACATAACCGTATATACCGACTCCGAGTGGGTAACGCTGCAGCTTCCCGAGAAAGAATACGACAGCATTAAAATCAAAACCTTAAGCGGTGACGTTGCAATCGTTTCAGAGCTGTCATACGGCGAAGTGACGGTCAACAGCGCGAGCGGTGATATTTTCGCGCTCGGTGAAATGAGCGCGCTTGATATAAAATCGACAAGCGGCGATATTGAAATTCCCTCCTTAAACGTTATCGGTAATGCAAATATAAAAACAACCAGCGGTGACGTTGAAATCAAGTCAATGAGCGCGGACAAGCTGCGAATCAATTCCACAAGCGGAGAAATTGAGGTTGAAAACTTTAAGAGTACGGGAGACTTGAGCATCAAAACGACGAGCGGTGATATCGAGCTTGTCGGATGTGAGGTTGAGAAAAGCGTTTTGCTTGAAAGCGCAAGCGGAGATATCGGCGGAAGGCTTATCGGTGAATGGAGCTTTATAACCGACACAGTTTCGGGAAGCATAAGAGTTCCAAGCGTAAACTCAGAAAAGGAATGCCGTATTAAAACCACTTCGGGAGATATATATTTCAGATAAAAGCAAGGGGCTGTAAAAAACTTAAAGGAGTTTTTTACAGCCCCGACTCACAGTTGTGGCATACAACGGATAAAAAGTGTCTATTTAAAGCGCTTTTGATAATAAAGCCACGGAGCAAGACAAACGACAAACGCTCCGACCCATGCGGCAGGCTCGATATAATAAAGCACATCAATACCGATAAGCCTTGTAAAAAGCTTTGCCATGCTTACACGGATAAAAAATTCCGCAATTCCCGAATACAGAGGCCATGCGGAATTGCCGATTGAAAGAAGCGCGTTTCGGTAAACGTGAATGAGGTATAAAACTATCAGAGACAGTGCCATTATGACAAGATACTTATAAGCCACAGCAAACGCCTCGGGACCTCCCTCCTCCGACAAGTCAAGAAAGAGCCTCAAAAGATATTTGCCGAGAATAAGCACGCTTGTCAGAATACCGACTGCCATTCCGACGGCAAGCACGGCTCCCGACCTGACTCCCTCTCGCACTCTGTCAAAATTGCGAGCACCGTAATTCTGCGAAACGAATGTCGAGCAGGCAATTCCGAGAGATATTGCAGTGCTTTCAAGCAGACCGTAAAGCTTATTGGTCGCGGTATAGCCCGCTATAAAATAACTTCCCTGAAGATTGACGGTTGATTGAAGAATAATTCCGCCGAGAGATATAATTATATACTGTATTGCGAGAGGTATACCGAACACGAAAAGCTCCTTCAAAAGCTTTATATCCAAGCTCCACGCCTCTCGGTCAAGCTTGATAAAATCAATTTTCAGCATTCGCACAAGGCAAAAAGCAAACGATATAAGCTGAGCAACAAGAGAAGCTACGGCGGCGCCGAAGATACCCCAATGAAAAACGAGCACGAAAAGAAGGTCGAGTCCTATGTTGGTTACCGCCGCAATAACCATTGCGACAAGCGGTGTCCTTCCGTCTCCGAGTCCGCGCAAAACCGCTCCCGTCATATTATAGGCGGCAACGATAAGCGTACCCGAAACCATTGTGACAAGATAAAGACACGCTCCGTCTATAATGTCCTCGGGCGTTTTTAACAGCTCGAGCATCGGTCTTGCAAATACGATTCCAAGCAGGGTAAGTACCGCTCCGACGCTTGCGCATAAAAGGGTGGACATGGTAATAACCTTGTTTACTCCCTTATAATCACGCTTACCGAAATATCTTGACACATATGTGCCGAGTCCTTGGGTCAAGCCGATAACCGTCCAGATTATCATCCAGCATATCCAGTCCGTTGCGCCTACCGAGGCAAGCGCCGAAACACCCACTCCACGTCCTACGATTGATGCGTCAACGATGGCGTAAAGCTGTTGTCCGAGGTTGCCGAGGATGAGAGGAAGAGAAAATTTCAATATTAACCTTTTGGCGTTACCGCCCGTCATATCAGTTACTCTTGACATAGTCTTCTCCGAAAAATCAAATTGAGTATATCATATCACAAAGCATTCAAAAAATCTATACGTTTTCCAAAAAAATCCGTATCACCGATGGCGATACGGATTTTTTATTACATCAAAACTATCGTTGCGATTATCGTAAATACAATAAGCTCAAGTGCGCTGAATATACAGACCGTACGGTAAATACGCTTGTAAACCCTTGTTGCCTTGAAGGATTTAACGAAGAATATTACGAAAATCACAAAAGGCGCTACAGCAAACAGAAGTATAAGCAATACGGCGGCAATTTTTTGGCTTATTCCGTCATAGAGCGAAAAGCCGAGGGTATATTCCGCGTCGTATTCCGACTTTGCCTCGGAAAGTCTTGAAATAAGCTTGCTATCCGTTATACGCCAAGCGGAAAGCTCTTTGTATTCCGACAGATAAAAATCGTACCACGAATCAACGCCAACGTCATCAAAGTCAACGAAATAAACAGCATCACTGCAATATACTATAACACCGCGAATAAGCTCTATTCCCGTTCCGTTAACCGTTGCGTATACGGGAAATTCATCATAGGAAATAATTCGGTTTCCCTTGAGAGCTACCCTTTCTCCATACAACGAGTCGGTTGCAGCCTTAATACCTTCGCTGTCATACAAATCGAAGTAAATGACGCAGGCGCTCGCATCACCGTTCAAAAGCGCCTCGTATTCATCAAGATAGCTTTTTTCAAGATAGACTGACGTAAGAGTTGAGCCGTCCTTATACTTAAACTCCGCATTTGCAAGAGTTTCATACTCATCAAGCAGAATGATAACGTCATCAAGCTCCTTGTTCTGCTCACGCGTGAGAAGAGCGTTGAGCTGTCGTCCGTCGAAATAAACCTCAAGATCGCTTGCGTTGATTCTGACAAATTCTTCATTGCCGTATTCAAAGCTCTTGAGGTCATCCGCAAATACGACGGAATCGTCAGCGGCTACCATAACGGAAAGAGTGCAGGAGATAATCAGAACGAGAACGAGTAATAATAAATTTCTTTTCACACTCACACCTCCTTACGCAAGATTCAGCTTGCGGTCAAGCATCCAATATTCAAGAGTATACAAGAGGGATGCAATAAGCGCAAAGAGTAATATAACGCCAAAGCCAATCACCGCAACGGGTCCGTTTATATTATTCTCGGGAAGACGCATAACCACGTAATCAAGACCTATCATATAGACAAGCTGAGTTATGCCGTTAACCATAGCGTTTACCGCGTAATATATACCTATGGCAGTTATGACTCTTGCCTTTTTCGTAATTATCGAGGCAAAGGTTATGCATATCGAAATAAAAAGTACAGAGCAGAGAAGCGCGGTGACAAAAAGCGCTATTATTTCCACCGCGTATATGATAAGATATACGCCGAGCGCTTTTTGAGCCTCCTCAATTGCGTACGCCATGCCCTCAAGTGCCTCGGGAACAAACAATTCTTGCCAGAAGCCTATCGCCACCGTAATGCATACGTTGATAATTGCAACGACGGTAGTAAGAAGCATCACAAAGGTGCCCGAAATGAGCTTTGAGTTCAAAAGAGCGGTACGCTTTACGGGGAGAGTAAAGGTGAGGTATCCCTCGTCGGTAAAAAAGTTTTTATAAAATCTTACGTAAATAAGAATTGCCGAAATAAGCGTAAACGCGCTGAGTCCTATAATATCAACGATTATAAACAAAACGGAGAGTATTGTCAGCGCAACGGGCTCCTCATACTCACTTATGAGCATATTAACGCAACCGCCTGCAATTATTGACATAACAAAGGAGCTTATGGCGGCTATCCACCAATATTTAAGCATTGCCCTTAAATCGTATTTAAGAAGTCTCTTTAGCATCTGAACACCTCCCTGAAAAGCTCGTCAAGGCTCTTGCCCGTTTCGTTTCTCGTTTCCTCGGCGTTACCCGAGCGTACGATAGTACCTCCAAAGCCTATAAAGTAATAATCGTCAAGCACCTGCTCGATATCGGTTATCAAGTGAGTGGTTATTATAATGGTTGCACTCGGGTCATAATTGGAAACGATAGTGCTCAGAATATACTCTCTCGCCGCAGGGTCAACACCCGCAATCGGCTCGTCGAGTAAGTAAAGCTTTGCCCTTCTTGACATAACGAGAATAAGCTGTACCTTTTCCTTCGTGCCTTTAGAAAGGGTTTTGAGATTTGCATTTCTGTCAATCTTTAAATCGGCGAGCAGAGCGTAGGCGCGCTCTGTATCAAAGTCGGAATAAAACTCGGCAAAATATTTAACGAGTCCGTCAACCTTCATTCCCGAGGTAAAATAAGTTCGCTCGGGAAGATACGAAACGAGAGCCTTGGTTTTTTCACCGACGGGTACACCGTCAACGAGTATTTCACCCGAATCGGACTGTAACAGTCCCGACACAAGCTTCATAAGTGTCGATTTACCGCACCCGTTAGGGCCTAAAAGTCCGACGATTCTGCCTGCGGGAATTTCCATATTCAAAAAGCTCAGAACAGGCACACCTTTTTTATATGCTTTGTTAAGATTCTTTATCTCAAGAACGTTCACTTCATCGCCTCCTCTATCATATGAATCGCTTCATCGGGTGAAATTGCAAGCTGTCCTATTTCCCTCACAAAATCACCGATTATATGCTCCGCCATCATACTGCGGCAGCCTTCAATAACCTCAGCATCCTCCGTAACGTAACGCCCGACGGTGCCGTGAGATACTATCAGCCCCTCCCTCTCAAGCTCGACGAATGCGTGCTGAACGGTATTGGGGTTTACAGCCGCAGTCAACGCAAGCTGTCTCACCGTCGGAATCTGGTCTCCCGGTAAAAACTCTCCCGATACGACCTTCTTTCTTATTCGGTCGGCTATCTGTAAATACACGGGCTTATCCGCTGAAAAGCTCCAAGCCATAAGCGTTCTCCTTTCTTGTATTATTGTCCTAACATAATAATACAATATTGTTGCTGATTTGTCAACAAAAAAGCCATTTTGTCAAAAATTATCCCTTAAAAACGTAAAAATGTTCCCGTTTATTCGAAAAAATGATACAATTTCACGATTTTTATTGATTTTAAAAAAGCTATGTGCTATAATGCACAATGAGTATAGTATCCGATAATTTGCGTTTTTTGCAGATTAACAGGCGTAATCTACCGTATACGATTCATTGCTTCACAAGTATTTCGGTTCTGCTCGGTCTATTCAAATCGCCAATAACGGTCACTATAAAATTAACACAAAAACATATAAAGAAAAGAGGATTACCACACGTGAAAAAGGCATTAACTATCATTAAAACGACTATGGTATGGCTGATTGTGGCATTGGCGGTATTTATGATGATATTTACCGTTATATCCGTAACCACCTTCAACCGAAATGACAGAGACCTTTTCGGCTACAAGGCATACATTGTAAATTCGGACTCCATGGCGGCAACGGATTTCAATGCAGGTGACCTTATCTTCGTCAAGGAGGTTGCTCCCTCCACTCTCAAGGAGGGCGACATAATCACCTACATTTCACAAAACAGTGAAAGCTTCGGTGAGGTAATCACCCATAAAATCAGAAAGCTTACCACCGACGCTCAGGGTAACGACGGCTTTATTACCTACGGTACTACGACCAACGTGGACGACCAGACGGTCGTAACACACCCTTACGTGCTCGGTAAGTACGAATTTCATCTCAAGGGTATCGGTACCTTCTTTAACTTCCTCAAGACCCCACAGGGATATATAATTTGTATATTTATCCCCTTTATGATACTCATTCTCTATCAGGGCATCAACTGTATCCGTCTTTTCCGCAGATATAAGAGGGAGCAGACCGAGGCTATGGAGGCAGAGCGCGCAAAGATTGAGGCTGAGCGTGAGGAGGCTGCGCGTATGATGGCTGAGCTCAAGGCACTCAAGGAGCAGATGCAGAACAGCGTTGCCGCCGATACACCCGAGAAAAAAGAAGAAGCCCCTGCCGAAGCCAATGAAGAAGACAAGACAGAGGAGTAATCTATGAGCACAGCTAAAAAGATTTAGAATATTATTTCTACTGCCATCGTAATTTTAATCGTGCTGTGCGCCGTATTTCTTATGGGCACTCGTCTTATGGGCTACAAGGTATTTACGGTAATTTCGGGAAGTATGGCTCCCATATATAACGTAGGCGACCTCATTTACGTTAAGGAGGTTGACGTTGATACGATTGAAATCGGTGACCCTATCACCTTCGTGCTTAATGAAAATCTCGTAGTGGCAACCCATACCGTTATTGATATCGACAAGGAAAACTCCTGCTTCTATACGAAGGGTGAGGCAAACGAGATTCCTGATGCGACTCCCGTTCATTTCAACAACGTTATAGGCGTTCCTCAATTCAAGATTGCGAAGCTCGGCTACGTTTCCGATTTTATTCAGAACCCTCCGGGTACCTACATAACCATCGGAGTGGCAGTCGTGCTTATCATTCTCGTATTTCTTCCCGATGCATTTAATAAAAAGAAGGAAGAAGAAACCGCTCCCGTTGAATCCGACAAAAAGGAAGACGGAGAAGGCTGATTAAGGTTTTAGGCACAGCAGTGCTTAAAATATACGTTCGCGGAGAGAAGACGCGGACACGTATCCGTTATGAGAAGAACGGATATACACATTTTTATTCTTTCAAATTTATAAGGAGAAAAATCAATGAAGCTTACCAAGAAAAAGATTATTCTCATCGCTCTTGCTGTATGTCTCTTTGCTATTGCATCATATGGCACGTTAGCTTGGTTTACAGCTGAAGATGAAGTAATCAACGAATTTTACGTTGCCGATTCCACAGAAGATCCGAGCAAGGTGTTCGGTATCGACGTATGGGAAGAGGTTGACGGAACCGAATACGGTAAGGGCGTTGCAAATACCGACGGAGCAGAATACGAGTATATTCTCCCCGGCGAGATTCTCGACAAGGATCCTTACTTTACAAACACCGGTGTACATCCCCAGTACGTACGTGCTATCGTAACCGTAACAGATGCTGACACCCTTTATGATGCTATGATTCCTTACGGCTCTGACGTTAGCGAATGGAACGAGGTTGAGTTCTTATTCCCCGGTACTGATGCTAACTGGACCTTCCAGGATTCATTCTACACCAAGGATGGCACCTTCGTTTACGTTTACTACTACAACACCACTCTCGCAGCTGGTGCTACAACCGAAAAGCTCTTCGACGCTGTTGTTATCCCCACCGAGCTCACCAAGGAGCAGGCTGCTGATATCGACGACTTCACCGTTAGCATCGTAGGTCAGGCTATCCAGTCCGAGCACCTCGATCCCGCTATCACCACCGCTCAGGAAGCGTTCAAGAAGTATTGGGACAGAGACGGCTCTAACGCAGGACTCTTCCCCGAGGATCTCGCCTCCAAGACTCATTCAGGCAACCTCGGTACCCCTGTAACTCCCATCGTTTATGACCCCAATAACTACGCAGCTGACGGCGGTGTTATGAACCTCAACAACATAAGCGGAACAGTTGCTACAGGCAGCACTGTTGTTTCCATTCCCGCTACTCAGCCCAATGCCACCGTTTTAATTGAAGGTGGCGCTAACCTCGTCATTGAGGCAGGCGGATACTTAGTTGACGCTGAAACGTCTCCTAACGTTATTTATATCAATACTCAGGACACCTACACCATCAACGGTAAGGTTGTCGGCGTTGATATAACTCAGGACGAAGTAACCAACACTTACTTCCGTAACTGTACTGTAATCTGGATGCCTTGGTAATAAGAACGACCAATTCATCTATTAGCAATTACTAATCGCATTTCCCTTTTTACTGAAACACTTCGGATTCTTCTCACCGATTTTTAAGGTAAAAAAACAAGTTTCATGAAACCTTGCTTCCCACTCCCCTCTCGGAGAGTGGGCGGCAATCAAAGAGCATAAACGAGCTTTGTGTTCTTTGATTGCCGGTGACGGCAAAAACGGTACTTATTCGGTACCGAGCGTAACCATGCCGTTTTGTCTTAAGGCTTTTACAAAACGGCTTAAACAAAAGCCAGAATTTAATAGGAGGTCATTTAAGATATGACAAAAAGAAGCACTAAGCACTCTCTTCTTTTGAGTGCACTTTCCCTTCTTCTCTGTGCATCTATGCTTATCGGTACAACGTTTGCATGGTTTACCGACAGCGTAACGAGCACGGGAAACAAAATTCAGTCAGGTACGTTGGTGCTTGATCTTGAGCTTCTCACAAAGGACTCAAACGGCGATTACAACACCTGGAAATCCATCAAAGAGGACAAAACACCTATTTTCAACTATTCAAACTGGGAGCCGGGTTATACCGAGGTTAAGGTTCTCAGAGTACAGAACGAGGGCACACTTGCACTCAAGTGGTACGCTAAGTTCGTAACCGATGCAGGCGTTAAGGTATCCGAGCTTGCAAAGGTAATCGACGTATATGTATGTCCCAGCGAAGCAGCGGCAATTGCAATGCCTGACGGACGTGACCTTAAGGATTACACGCACGTCGGCACTCTCGACACCTTCCTTAACACGATTACCGAAACCACTAAGGGCACTCTTATGCCCGAGGGTGACGTTAACAACAAGGACGAGGCTTATCTCGGAATTGCTCTTAAGATGCAGGAGTCTGCCGGCAACGAATATCAGAATTTAGACCTTGCAGGCGCATTTGACATTCAGATTCTCGCAACTCAGCTTGAGTATGAAGAGGACAGCTTCGATAAGGAATACGATAAGCCCGCTACATATCCCGCTATGTCAACCGCTGTTACAGTTCCCGACACTGCAACAGCTCCCGTAACACTCAAAACAGACGACCTCTCCGTTGAGCTTCCCGCTGACCTTTTGAACTCCCTTCCCAGCGAGGTTGAGTCTCTCAAATTAGGTCACACCGATCCCGTTGTAAATGCGGATACCGAGTCTGTTACCTTTGATTCGGTTGAAATCTACGACCAGGACGGAAACGTCGTTGACCTTGAAGCATTAGGAAACACCGAGGCGTTTACCGCTACTCTTCCCGTAAGTGATTATTTTGATGACGGAGACGTAGTTAAGATTTTCCACGACGGAGCTCAGATAAGTGAGGCTACCGTTACAAACGGCTCTATCACATATACAGCCACTCACTTCTGTGAGGTTACCGTTTCCAAAAAAGATATTCGTTACGGTAGTATTTTCCGACGGCTTTACCAAGAACTTTAACTCCCTCGGTAAAGCTATGAGATTCGGTTACAGTGGCGGAGCTCAGGAAAAAATCATAGTTAACGAAGACATTACCGAGGAAATGGGTTATCTCGAGGGTAACATCGTCTGCGGTAAAGAGGGTGGCGTTACCATCACTAACACAATCTACGATGAGTGGGTTTACTGTGACAGCACCAACTTTACTATCGGTGAAGGCGTTACCTACGACGTATCAGGAAACTTAAGCGGTCTCTTTGTTTACGGTGACGACTGCGTTATAAACGGTACGGTTATTACTGACTGCTACTATCAGAGATATGCAGGCTCAAAGCTTACAATCAACGCTCCAGGTAGCATGAAGGTGAACACCGAAACCTTTATCCTTCGTTATACCGATTCTGATGCAAACGCAGGTATATACATCAACGGTGACAACGACGATTCAACCGTTGAGTTCAACCTCGCAGTTGCATACTTCTATCAGGGTATGATTTCCGCTAAGGATGCTACTCTCAAGGTAGGCACCTACTGGCAGACCAACGAAACAGACGGTATCGGTAGTGCAAACCTCGTTCTTGACAACTCAAAGCTCACCGTTACAGTTAACGAGCACAACTTCAAGGCAACGGGCAACTCAAACGTTACCTTAAAGAACGGTAGTGTATTAGACGTTGCGGGCGGTATAACAACCACCAACGAAATCGTTGTTGATGAAACCAGCACCGTAAAAAGCGCAAGATAAATTACACAAATTTATGCCTTCCCACTCCCCTCTCGGAGAGTGGGCGGCAATCAAAGAGCATAAACGAGCTTTGTGTTCTTTGATTGCCGGTGACGGCAAAAACGGTACTTATTCGGTACCGAGCTTAACTATGCCGTTTTGTCTTAAGGCTTTTACAAAACGGTTTAAACAAAAGCCAGAATTTAATAGGAGGTCATAAAAAATGACGAAAAGAAGCACAAAGCATTCACTTATTTTGAGTGCACTTTCCCTTCTTCTCTGTGCATCTATGCTTATCGGTACAACGTTTGCATGGTTTACCGACAGCGTAACGAGCACGGGAAACATTATCAAGTCAGGTACTCTTGAAGTTGCTCTTGAGTGGGCAGAAGGTAATTTGGATCCTGCAACTACCACTTGGAATGATGCATCCGATTCCACAAAGCCTATCTTCAACAACGATCTTTGGGAGCCCGGCTACACAGAAAGCAAGCACGTTAAGATTTCCAACAACGGCAGCCTTGCATTCAATTATATGCTCCGTATTGTTCCCAACGGTGCGGTAAGCACTCTTGCAGACGTTATCGACGTTTACTACTTCGAAGACGCAAAGCAGCTTACCCGTACAGACGTTGAGACCGGTGAGTATCTTGGTACTCTCACCGAGCTTTTCGGTACCGCCAAGAACATTTCCAACACCGTTAAGGGCACTCTTTATTCCAAGGATGACGCTAACGGCAATCCTTCCTCCAAGACCTGCACTATCGCTCTTAAGATGAAGGAATCCGCAGGCAACGAGTATCAGGACCTTGCAATCGGCTCTGACTTCAACGTTGAGGTTATTGCAACTCAGCTCGCATACGAGATTGACAGCTTTGACAAGGATTATGATATTGCCGCTCCCTCTCCCGAGCTTCCCAGCGCACTTGTAAGACCCCTTGTAGATCTCGGCATTGATACAACGGGAAGTATGATCGGTGCTGACCTCGGTCTCATCAATCTTGACGTCGGATACCAGTTTGAGCCCACTGAATCATATAGTGATGCACAAAAGTCCGATTACAGATACTGGCACGCAGACTTTGTAGTAAAGGCTGATGCAGAAGTTCCTGCAGACAGTATGGCTCTTGCAGGTTATTATGATGCTTGGTGCTCACTTAACAACGACAAGTGGGTTGCCCTTACATCTGACCAGGAGATTGCTGCAGGCACTGAGATTCGTCTCGTATCCTCCATTGCTTACGTAAATTATGAAGAAATCTGTAACTACGGCAACGACGGAATCGGTTTCCGTTGCGGCGCAGTTGACCGCACAGGTGAAAACGTAGGCACTACTCTCACAGTTGAGTTCCGTCTTTATGAGACCTTATCCGCAGAAGAAGCAATTAAGCAGGGATATGGCAACACTACCAACGTTGAGACCGGCAATTACATTGTAGTAGGAGAATTCAAGTACACCTTCGGTGGAGACTATGAGACTCTCGATGACGGCACGGTTCTCTTCAACAATGACAACGGTGACGTAGTTCTTTATGATACCCAGAGTGCTACTATCGTAGGCGGTACCTACGAGGTTCCCGAAGGCGTTACCACTCTCGGAAACTACTCTCTCAGCTACAATACCGACATTGAAAACGTTATTCTTCCCGAGACTGTAACTACCCTCGGTCGTGCATTTGACTCTTCTACATCTGTTAAGAAGGTAGTTCTTAACGAAGGTCTTGAGACAATCGATTCCCGTGCGTTTAAATCAACCACGGCTCTTGAAGAGGTTATAATTTCCTCCACCGTTAAAACGATTGCTGACAACGCCTTCCAAAAGTCAGGCATTAAGAACATAGTTATTCCCGCAACGGTAGAAACAATCGGTGAAACTGCTTTCGGCGCTTCCTTGATTGAAACAATTACCTTTGAGGGCAACACTTCCATTCAGGGCTATGCTTTCCGCGGATGTACCCAGCTCAGAGAGGTGTACCTCAACGGCGATGACGTAACATTCATTCCTTCCACTCTCAACGGAAGAAACTCGTGCTGGTTCTGTAACGGCGAATCCAACAACCCCAACACAAGTGACATCGACTTCTACGTTGTAAACGATACTGTTGCAGCAAGAGTTAAGACTGCAATGGGTGCTGAAGCAAACAACACCGACGTTTACGTTAACGGTGTACCTTACAATCCGTAATCATTCACCTGCCTCCCCACTCCGCAAGGAGTGGGCGGCAATCAAAGAGCATAAACGCGGTTTGTGTTCTTTGATTGCTGGTAACAGCAATTAAACTACCGAATCCGTATATTGACGGACTTCGTATTTGAAAGGAGGACGCCTTTATGAAAATTGAATATTCGTCAGTTTGCACAACGGGGGGGTGTTTGTCACCTTCGTTTTGTGGAAATTGCACAACACTTCACAGAGGCGGACTCATACGCTTTAAGTCACCTCTGTCTGTCGGCATTAGCGGAGAGTGGCTCCACCAAATGCCGCATTAGGAGGTCATTTAAGATATGACAAAAAGAAGCACAAGGCACTCTCTTCTTATGAGTGCAATCTCCCTTCTTCTTTGTGTATCTATGCTTATCGGTACGACGTTTGCATGGTTTACCGACAGCGTAACGAGCACGGGAAACATTATTAAGTCAGGTACTCTTGACGTATCACTCGAATGGCTTGGAAGAGATGCCGATCCGACAAGTGATACGGCAGCTTGGAAAAACGCTGCTGAAGGAGCGATTTTCGATTATGACCGTTGGGAGCCCGGTTATACCGAGGTACGCCACGTAAAGATTGAAAACGAGGGCACTCTTGCTCTTAAATATCAGCTTAACATTATTCCCAGTGGTGAATTGACCGAGGACGGTGTAAAGCTCGCCGACGTAATAGACGTATATTACATCGACCCTGCAATCAAGGTTGAAGAAGACGACAGAGCAGTTTTCAACGAAAGCAACAGGCTTGGCACTCTCACCCAAGCACTTAACGGTATTTCCGCCACCGCAAACGGAACGCTTGCTTCCGGCGACAAGGAAATAATAACACTTGCTCTTAAAATGCAGGAATCTGCAGGTAATGAATATCAAGACAAGACTGTTGGTACAGATTTTGCAATCCAGCTTCTTGCGACCCAGCTTGATTATGAGTCTGACTCATTTGACGAAACCTACGACGAGGGCATTACTTACACAAACGGTGCATTATACAGACTTATCGGTAGCGACCTCACTCTCATTGAGGTAGGCGAGGATTATGACGGAACCGTTCTCAACGTAGCAGAGGGATGTACCGTAATCGGACACTCTGCACTTGCAGGTAACACAACGATTGAAACGGTAATACTTTCCTCGACCGTAAAGGTTGTTGACGATTATGCGTTCTCTCAGTCAAAGGTTTCTACGGTTGTTCTCAATGAAGGTCTTGAAAAGATTGGCAACCGAGCATTCCAGAAGAATGAAAACCTTACCTCAATCGTTCTCCCCTCAACGCTTACAACTATTGATGCTTACGCATTCCAGCAGACCGGCTTAACAGATATAACCGTTCCCGAAAGCGTAACTGAAATCAATACGGGCGCTTTTGCCTACAACAACAGCCTTGAGACAATCATCATCAACGGCAATCCCGTAATCGGTAACGGAGCGGGCACAAACTACGTTGCACGCGCATGTAAGAATCTTAAATCGGTATATATTCTCGGCGAGCCCACCTACGCAACGACAGGTATGACCTTCACTAACGCGGAGAGCGGAAACGCATCCGGCATTACCTTCTACGTAGCAAGTCAGAAGGCTGCCGACGACCTTATCGCAGCGAGCGCAAACAGTGTGGCATACGGTATGAACGTAGTTGTAATGGATGCCGTTGACACAACCGCAAACATTGACGACGTTCTCACCACTGCGGCTGATAATTCTAACATTTATCTTTCCGCAGGAGAATACACTATCACAAAGTCCAATCAGCTTGCAGACAATCTGACCGTTATCTGTGAGGACGGTGTTACAATCAACGTTAAAGACAACTGGTCGGGCTCATACAAGGGCTGTCTCGTTGGTGATGGCTTAACGCTCATCAACGCAAACGTCGGTGATATAGTAGCAAGCAACGTAACCTTCGTTGATTGTACCTTCCCTAACGGTTTTTACGGATCAGAGGGTAACCTCAATCTCACTCTTACAAATTGTACCGTTAACGGAAAGCTTCACTTTGTTGAATACGGTACCAACACTACTACAATTACAAACACCTCTGTAACCGAGGCTGAATATTACAGCGCAGGAGACGTTGAGTTCGTAGGTTGTACAATCGGCACTCTCGCACCCGTAAACACCGATACCGTTCTTACGGGATGTACAGTTAACGAATATGACCTTGATAACATAGGAAGCGCTTCTCTTGTTGTAGACGGCTCACACTGTGCAGCAAACGCCGGTATGCTCAAGTCAGCCTTGACTTCAGGAGCCTCCAACGTTTCGGTTATAGGCGATATTACTTTAACGGAAGGATTTGCTCCCTCTAATTCCACTGTAACCATCAACGGTATTACAGAGGATGCGGCTATCAACTTCAACGGTCATAATATCGCAGAGAATAACACCATCACTTATAAAAACCTCAAGCTTTCTACCGTTTCTCTCCCCAATGACGGAACAAACGGCGAAAGATACGGATGGTATGGCGGTATTGACTATACCCGTCACGCAATCGCTAACTACGAAAACTGTACTATCACGGGTGTATTCACACTTTACAGCAACACAGTAAACGTTGATACTTGTACCTTCCTTCCCTACGTTCAGGACGGAGAAGAATTCTATCACATCTTCCAGTACGGAACTTCTGTTGCAAACATCAAAAACAGCACCTTCTACTACGGCGACAGAGCTATAAAGATTTATAACGAGGGCGGTACAAAGGACGTTACTATGAACGTTATCGGCTGTACCTTTAAGCCTGCAGAAAACTACACGCTCAACAAGGTGCTTATCAACATTGACCCCTCCGCACTCAATAGCGTAACGCTCAACGTTGAGGGTATAAACGTTGACAGTGCTTTAAGTAGCTTGGATATCTACAACGCAAACTCCAAGACTACCGCTACAATCAAGTAATTTTCTTGCCTCCCCACTCCGCAAGGAGTGGGCGGCAATCAAAGAGCATAAACGAGCTTTGTGTTCTTTGATTGCCGTGAAAACGGCAAATGCTCAAAGGCTGATAAGCGTCAGGCATCTATCCCACATAGACCAGACGCATTAAGGCTTTTAAGCATATTTTCACCTTTATACTGTCCCTCCTTTCCCACAAGGGAGGGATGGTATACAAAGCATTGGCTTCGAAAAAAGCAAAAAACGTTTTATTTATCTTGAACGTAAAAATAATCATTAAAAATCTTTACTTTTTATTGCCTTACGCGAAAAAAAGTGTTATAATATTATGAGGACTATAACGATAATCGAAAGTCGAAATTCAAGAATTTCGACAGCAAAGCTTTGTTTTATCTTTTTCATTGACACATAAATTGCTGATATATTCAAAAGGAGGTCTTGTGTTGAATAAGTTTAACAGACTTAAGCTTAAATTTTTAACAATCGCTATCGTTGCAATACTTTTCACCTCTATCACTCAAGGCTCTCTCGCTTATTTCTCCACAATAGGTAAAGCGACAAACGTCATCACCTCGGGTGACATACAGATGAAAATCCACGAAAAGACCGACCAGGGAACAGACTTCCCCGTTGACGGCGTTTATATCATCCCCGGAGACGTTGTCAGTAAGCAGGTCAGCGTTGAAAACATCTGTGAACAGCCCTTCTATCTCAGAGTTAAGATAGTTTACGGAATTGACTCTCAGGAGCTTCCGAGCAAGGAATGCTTCAAGCTTAACATCAACGAGACCGATTGGCAGCTCGTTGACGGCTGGTATTACTACAAGAGCGTACTTGAGCCCGGACAAACTACTCCCCTCGTATTCTCACACGTCGAGATAGTCGGTGACAGCGTTGACAACGCATACATCGGAAAAACTCTTACCTTAACGGTAAAGGCTCAGGCAGTACAGTCCAAGAACAACCCCATTGTCGGCACGGACACCTATACCGCATCAGGCTGGCCAGAGGATTAAGGTGGTGGAAATATGAAGAAATTTAGAATTTTATTTACCCTTCTTATCCTTTGCACACTGCTTGCGACAACGGTTTGTGCACAGAATGCAAGAGTTGTATTTCGCGGACACGACACGGGCTTTGAATTTATCCCCGGTACAAGCTATTCGACAACCGACCTCTTTCCCGATTTCAAGGAGGTTATGCCTGGTGATACCTTCACTCAAAAAATCACCGTGTCAAATAAGGGCTCGGGAGATTACAAAACGCTGATTTATATGAGAGCGCTCGGTGCTCACGCAGACTCGGAGGATTTTCTCTCTCAGCTAAGACTCAAGGTTGACCTTGTGGACGCAGACCCTACGAATTATTTATTCGATGCCCCTGCAAGTCAGACCGCAACGCTTACCGATTGGGTGCTTATCGGCTCTCTCTATCTCAACGGCGAGGTAGATTTGAACGTAACTCTTGAGATTCCGAAGGAGCTTGACACAAAGTATCAAAACAAAATCGGATTTCTTGATTGGGAATTTTTAGCCGAGGAATATCCGATAAATCCAGTACGACCCGATGAGCCCAAGCCTCCCGTTACGCCCACCAAGAAGGACGTAAACGTGCAGGTAGTATGGGTTGACAACGACAATGCATACGGCAAGCGTCCCGAGAGCGTTAACGTTGAGCTTATGCTTGATGACAAGACGGTTGACAAGGCTGAAATCAATTCCGACGGCAACTGGACACACACCTTTGAAAAGGTATCCTCGGGTGAGGATTTTACAGTTGTACAGAACACGGTTGACGGATATACGACAACGTATTCGGGTAACGCCAAGGACGGCTTCGTTATCACAAACACCTACAAGGCACCCGTTGTACCCGAAAAGGATGACGTTCACGTTCAAATCGTTTGGGTTGACAACAACAACGAAAAGGGCAAGCGTCCCGAGAGCGTTAAGATTGACCTTATCGCAGACGGAAAAACGGTCAGCAGTGCCGACGTAACCGCTGACGGCTTATGGAAGCATATTTTTGAAAAAGTTTCCTCGGGCGAGGAATTTTCCGTTATACAAAACGCCGTTGACGGATATACGACCGAATATTCGGGTAACGCCAAGGACGGCTTCGTTATCACTAATACACGCATTCCCGAGGTTAAGGACATCGCAGTCGAAATCGTTTGGAATGATAACGGCAACGAGGACGGCAAGCGTCCCGAGAGCGTTACGGTACAGATAATCTCCGACGGAAAGATTGTCGGAAGCGCAACTCTTACAGAGGAAAACGGCTGGAAGCATATATTTGAAAATATGGACGCTGACAGCGAATATACGGTGATACAAAACACCGTTGACGGATATACCACGTCATATTCGGGCAATTCAGACAGCGGATTTATCATAACAAACGATTACGTCGAGCCTGAAGAGCCTACGCCGCCTGCAACGGGTGATACCACTCACCTTCCCGTTTGGATTGCAACAGCGTCAATTTCATTCGCACTTATGCTCGTTCTCATAATTTTCTTGATTCTTTCAAAGAAGAGAGAGGACGAAGAGCAAAAGAACAACTGATTTAAGGAGGAAAATGCAATATGGCTACAATGGATAAGAGCAAAAAGATAAAGCGATTTGCGTTTATCCTCAGTATTTGCTTATGCGTATTATGGGGCGTTTTAGGCACAGGCGCATCTCTTGCCTGGTTCAGTGATGACTCAGGAGAGCTTAAAAACGTATTCCACTTTGCAGAATTTGACCTTCAGGTATTCCATTATACCGAGGACGAAAAATGGGAAGAAATCGAAGCCGACACAGAGGTTTTCGATAATCAAGCGTTATACGAGCCTGGATATACTCAAACCATCTATTTAAAGGTCGTTAATAACGGTGACGTTCCGTTTGACTGGTATACAGCGGTTTCTGCTTACAGAATAGTAAAAGGAATCAACGTATACGGCGACGAATTTAATCTACAAGACCATTTAAGGTTTGGACTTGTAAATGATGACAGCTTTGACACTCTTCAAAGCAAGGTTGCAACGCGTGAGCTTGCAAGAGAGTCGGCAAACGAGCCTTTGGGCAATTACTCCTCCAACAGCGTAGAGCTTGGCGCAGGTGGAACGACATACCTCGCACTCACAGTTCATATGCCCGAGGAGGTAACCAACGTTGCCAACTACAAGCATCCGCACCAGCCCGAAATTTATCTCAACGTTATAGTATACGCAACGCAACAAAAGAAACAACCTTAACGGTAAAGCCTTATGAGAAAGGAGGCCGACGCTATGAAAAAGCTTTATAATGAATACTTCAAGGTTAACAATGACGGTAAGCTTACGGAGAAAGTATTTTACGCCCGTATAAGTGCTTCGGTTGCCTTTATAGTTTTTTGTATGTTTGCAATGTCTTTTGCGGCATTTGCCTTCTTCAGCACGTCAATTAATTCTACGGGAAATATCATTAAAAGTGCTACGTTTGATACCGTAATTAATATCACAAACGTAACGACGCAAAAGACTATGGTCGATGCCTCTACCCTTTCGAGCGAAGAGACAAATACTCAAGCCGAAGCAAGCAACGAGGAAGCAACGGATGACGTTACTGCTGAGACCGCCGATGAGGAGGTTAAGTACGTACAGATTACCGAAATTCTCCGCGAAAACATCCTGCTTGAGCAAATCGGTGACCATTCGGTTTCCGCTCTTCTCAAAAAGGGTGACAACGTATTCAAAATTGATAAGGCACCAACCGAGACTAATGCAGACACGGGCTTCTGTATCATTTATATCGAAAACTGTGACACCGTGTATTTCACTCAGCAGATTGGCGTTGACAAGGATGCCGACGGACAGGTTACCGACAGCATAACCTTCACGCTCAACCTCTCGGCTGATGCAAAAGCCTACGTCATATCTCACTGGGGTACCTCATACCATTACGGATATGCAACCTCTACCCTCTTCTTCAACACCGAAGAAACCTTAAACGATAATGAGCTTTACGTACTTGACGGTGACGTAATAAGCGTTCCTTTGACGGTTGTTCCCGAGGAGGAAGAGCCTGATACGTCTGATGAAACGGATAATACCGAGACTCCCGATGAAAACGATACTCCTTCTGATGATACGGATAATACGTCCGACGAGAAGGAAGCTACCGAAGAGCTCTCGATAACAATCAAAGAGGGCGACAGACTTGTATTCATAGCCGAGGACAATAACACAACGATTGAAAAGCTTATGGCATACAATGATATCAAGGATGCCGATAAGATTTTGATAGGTCAGGTAATCAAGATTCCTCCTGCTGATTGGGAAATCCCAGAGGATTATACGCCCGCTGAGGATGATACCGAGACTGATACACCCGAGTCAACCGACACTCCCGAGTCAACTGATACACCCGAGTCAACCGACACTCCCGAGTCAACTGATACACCCGAGTCAACCGACACTCCCGAGTCAACCGACACTCCCGAGTCAACTGATACTCCCGAGTCAACCGACACTCCCGAATCAACGGATACTCCCGAATCAACCGACACTCCCGAGTCAACGGACACTCCCGAATCAACGGATACTCCCGAGTCAACCGATACTCCCGAGTCAACAGATACTCCCGAGTCAACCGATACTCCCGAGTCAACAGACACTCCCGAGTCAACCGACACTCCCGAGTCAACCGATACTCCCGAGTCAACAGATACTCCCGAGTCAACCGACACTCCCGAGTCAACCGACACTCCCGAGTCAACCGACACTCCCGAGTCAACCGACACTCCCGAGTCAACCGACACTCCCGAATCAACGGATACTCCCGAGTCAACGGATACTCCCGAGTCAACCGATACTCCCGAGTCAACCGACACTCCTGAGTCAACCGACACTCCTGAGTCAACCGATACTCCCGAATCAACGGATACCTCGGAAAGCTCAGCTGAGTAAGAAGATTCTCAAAGTAAATATCCACAGCGGATATCATTAAATTAATATGCCGTCCGCAAAAATGCGGACGGCAATTATATTTAACCGAATTACACAGTTAAAACTCCCCACTCTGCTTGAGTGGGCGGTAATCAAGGAGCATAAAGACGCTTTGTGCTTCTTGATTACCGCAAAGCGAAAGGAGCTTTGTATGAAAGCAAAAACTCGAAATATATTGATAGGCGTAATAATTCTGCTTGCACTTTTGACCGTTTTTTCTCTTATTATGATATGCATAGAGCTTAAGAACAGCAAACGAGACATTGAGGCGTTTGACGAGCTTTACAGACTTGTGAGCGAATCGGTTAACGAAGGCGAGGCAGATTCATCCGAAGAGCTTATTGAATCGACCGACGGTAAAGAAGAGAGCGCCATCGACCGTCCCGTTATCAATCTTCCGCTACTCATTGAGCAAAACGAGGAGTGTATCGGCTGGCTATGGGTTGAAGGAACTCTTATCAACTATCCCGTAATGCATACACCGAGCGAGCGTCACAAGTATCTGCACAAGAATTTCCACGGTGACAACAGCAAATCGGGTGTCCCCTTCCTTGACGAAGCCTGCACACTTGACGGAGATAACCTTATCATCCACGGACACAATATGCTCAACGGCACGATGTTTGCAACGCTGAAGTATTATCTTGAAAAGAGCTTCTGTGACGCTCATCCGACAATCGAGCTTCAAACAGTTGACGGGACCGCTACCTATGAGATATATGCGGTGCTTCTTATAAAGGCAGATGACGTATGGTATTCCTTCACCAAAGAGGACGAGGAGGCAGACCTTAAATTTCTCATCGGTCACGCAAAGGATTCAGCGTTATATACAACCGATATTACGCCTGATACAAACGATAAATTCATCACTCTTTCGACCTGCTACGGCAGAAATGACGAGGACAGACTCACGGTAATCGGAGTCAAAAAGTAATATAGTCAAAACGGCACTTTTTGTGCCGTTTTTTGTTATATTTTACTTCATAGACTTGACATTTACAATCCAAAGTTCTATAATTCAAATATAAACACAAACCTAATTATGAGGCTATTATGAAGCTAAAGGTAATGACATACAATATAGCATCGGGCAGATGCTACGAGGACACTTCAAAAATAAACTCTTTCGGAGGCACTCCGCAGGATCTTACAAGATGCGGTGATATTATAAAGAAAATATCCCCCGACATTTGCGGTCTTAACGAGATAAATCACTATTTTTCCGACTCGGCTAAAATTAAAAATCAGCCCGAATTTTTAGCGGATTATACGGGACTTCGCTCTTGTGTATTCGGAGTAGCAAAAACGATAGCTACCGCAGGCGGACGTGATTACGGTAACGCCGTTATATCAAAATTTCCCGTTATATCAGCCGAAACACTTTCTATTCCCGACCCTGAAATCAAGGATGAAAACGCGTATTACGAAACCCGTGCAATTACCAAGACAAAGCTTGACGTTGCGGGCGGTATAACCGTTTTGCAGACTCATATGGGTCTTGCAATAGCAGAGTCAAAAAATGCCGTATACAAGGTGTTTTCGGCACTTGACGAGATTGACGGCCCCGTTATTCTAATGGGCGACTTCAATATGCGTCCGTCGAATATACTTATAGATATGCTTCGCGAAAGGCTCTTTGACACGGCGCTTATAAGACCCGATGAATATCTTACGACCTTCCCGTCCTACGTTTATCCCGAGGGCTTCAGCGCTTTAGATAAGACACCTCCCTGCAAGATAGATTACATATTCGTGTCAAAGCATTTCAAAACGCTGTCAATTAACGTGCCTCAAACCTCGGTGTCCGACCACAGACCAATTGTCGTTGAGCTTGAAATATAAAAGGAGAATAAGTATGAAAATCAGAGTAATGACCTATAATATTGCCTCCTGCAGAAACTACGAGGAGGTAGACGAAAAGGGTAACGCAAAAGCCTCAAAGCCTGAAAGAGTTGCCGACGTTATAAGAGAAATATCTCCCGACGTTTGCGGACTCAACGAGGTAAGCCACTTTTCGAGAAATTCCTGCGAGTCTGACACACAGACAACCTATCTTGCAAAGGCTACGGGACTCGAAAATCACTTTTTCGGCTATGCCGTTCATCTGACCTACGCCAACGAGACCTATAACAAGGATTACGGTAACGCCGTTATTTCCAAGCATCCTATCGTAGAATCTGAAATTCTGCCCATTCCCGACCCCGTAATCAAGGATGAAAACGCATATTATGAGACCCGCTCTATAACAAAGGCAAAGATTGACCTTGCAGGCGGTATTACGGTGTTGCAGACTCATATGGGTCTTGCAATAGCAGAATCAAAAAATGCAACCCTTGAGATACTCAAGGCGCTTGACGAGATTGACGGTCCCGTTATTCTTATGGGCGACTTCAACATCCGCCCTTCAAATCCGCTTATAGATATGCTTCGCGAAAAGCTTTTTGACACGGCACTTATCCGTGACGAATATTTCAAGACCTTCCCGAGCTACGAGCTTAATTATAAGCCTGCAAAGCTTGACTACATTTTCGTTTCAAAGCATTTTAAGGTGCTTGACCTGAACGTACCGCAGACATCGGTATCCGATCACCTTCCCTACTACGTTGACCTTGAAATCGGTGAATAAAAATGGAATTTAAGCTTTGGGAGCCGAAGACTCAGCCCGATATTTTAGGCAAAGAAGGAAGCTTCGGCAACATCGAATGGGATTATCCCACCTTTATTGAAAACATTTACGAGCCACTTCGCAAAAAGTATCCCGACTACATCACGCGCCGTTCAATCGGACGTGATACAAGCGGTGAGTACGAAATGTGGGCGTATGAATTTACACCCGAAAAGTACGTAAAGACAGTTTATATGCAATCGGGCGTGCACGTAATTGAGACCGATGCATATTTCGGACTTGCAAGACTTCTCACGATGATTGCTAACCGCGAGGACGAGAGGCTCAACTTCATCCGTGACAACGTAAGACTTCTCGTCGTACCCGTCGTATCAGTATGGGGTATTTCAAAGAGAGGCTCTTACGAGGAAATAATGGATGACGACCGTTGGAGATTCCCTCATAATGCGGCAAGAGTAAACGGTAACCGCGATTGCGAGACAAAAGAGGCACAGGAAACGGTAAACGTACTCAACTACATTGCAGAGAATCAAAACGAAATTTGCTATGCATTTGACTGCCATTCGACAACCGACGTTGTACTCGGCTCATATCTGCTCTGCCTCTCAAACGGTACTCCCGAGGAAATTCTCAACGCACACGTAAAAATCAACGAGGAGCTTTATGAAAAGCATCCAACGAAGGTTTTTCGTGCGAATATGGGGGACCAGAATCACTACACCAATCAAACAAAGCCCGGAATATACAACAGATCCTACGTCGGCGGTATTACGTGGCAATTCGGAATTTTTGCCATAACCACTGAGCACAACGATTACATCTACGACACAAAGCTTGGCACAAGCGTTACTATGACGCTTTCCGTTGAGCTGCTTGGTAATCATCTCTTGCTTGTATGCGAGAATGATTGCTATAATTCATCACTTCGTATTGACAGAAGCTATTATCAACAATATATGAACTAAACAAGGAGAAAATTATGGAATTTAAGCTTTGGGAGCCGAAGACTCAGCCCGATATTTTAGGAAAAGAAGGAAGCTTCGGCAACATCGAATGGGATTATCCCACCTTTATTGAAAACATTTACGAGCCACTCCGCAAAAAGTATCCCGACTATATCACACGCCGTTCAATCGGACGTGATACAAGCGGTGAGTACGAAATGTGGGCTTATGAATTTACACCCGAAAAATACGTCAAGACCGTTTATATGCAATCGGGCGTTCACGTTATCGAGACCGATGCGTATTTCGGACTTGCAAGGCTTCTCACGATGATTGCTAACCGCGAGGACGAGAGACTTAACTTCATCCGTGACAACGTGAGGCTTCTCATCGTGCCCGTAGTATCAATTTGGGGCATTTCAAAGAGAGGCTCTTACGAGGAGATTATGGACGACGACCGCTGGAGATTTCCTCACAACGCGGCAAGGGTCAACGCAAACCGTGACTTTAACGACCGCAAGGCTCAGGAGACCGTCAACGTAATCAATTTCATAAAGGAATACGCCGACGATATCTGCTTTGCCTTTGACTGTCATTCAACCACCGACGTTGTACTCGGAGCCTATCTCTTACCTATGTCAAACGGTATTCCCGACGAGATAGGAGATAAGCACAAGGCCATAAACACGGCGCTTTACGAAAAGCATCCCACAGACGTTTACAAGGCGTTTATGGGCGAGGAGAAGGATTATCCCGTACCCAACCTCACAAACACCTTTAAGGGCGGTATAACCGATATGTTCGGCATATACGGAATCACTCCCGAGCATAACGATTATATTTACGACAAGAAGCTCGGTACAAGCCTCACGATGACGCTTTCGGTTGAGCTTCTCGGTAACCATCTGTTGCAGGTTGCCGAATGTGATTTGTATAACAGTAAATTAAGACGTCAGTAAATAAAAGAATGCAGTAACGGACAAAAAATCCGTTACTGCATTCTTTTATTTATTCTTTTTCATTGTGACGTCGTTGGTGTTGATTGCAACGTTGGTATTTGCCGCAATGACTATATCCTCACCGTTGGAGAAAAGCGTCTTGAGGTCGTCAAGAGTAATTTCAACCTTGGGTCTGAAATCGGAGGAGGACATATAATCAACGAGGTTGCGTCTCCACCATCTTGCCATAATATCCTCACCGAAGGAGCTGAAGGTGGAAATAAGGAGTCTTCCCTTGCCTACCTTGAGCTCAATGAGAGCCGTCGTGCGTCTTACCCACTTATAGCTTGTCGCAACGTCGATAATAGGCTCAAACTGAACCGTAGTCGTCGGCGGGAAGTAAATGGACCTTGAGTTGTTCATAAGGTCTCTGAACTGCCACGAGCAGAAGCCGTCGTGGTCAAGGGTATTTACGAGAGGGTGATTCTCAATAACGGTTGCAAGATTACCCGCAACTCGTCCGGGGAAGGCTATCTGGAAGCTCAGCTCACTGTCATAGAAGCCCTTTGTACCGTACATAAGCACGTCCTCACCGTTTACAAGTCTTTCGAGAATTTCATCGGTAAGCTCGTCTGTTACTATGAAATCGGGCACACGCTCCTCAACCTCGGGAATAACCCATATTTCCCAGGTATTGTTGATTGAGAAGGAGTCCTTTTCAAGAGCTGCGTTAATTTCAACCTTGGTGGGACGGGAAACCTTGGGGAGTGCAGTCTTGAGAGTGGCAATATCGGTGACCTCGCCGTTTTTAGCCGATACGTTAAAGGCGTATTCCTCAAGGAAGGAATTATCGGCACTGTTAAGCTTCACTGAAAGAGTTGCATCCTCAAGGTCCTCTCCTGCGTAATGAGATACAGAAAAATCAATCTGAAAATCAGTTTCCTCAAGGAAGGTTCTTCTCGCATTAAGGCTTGAAAGAATAACGCTTGCGTTGTTATACTGAAGAACGTTTTCAACGGTTACACCCGGCTTAAGCTCGTAAAACTCGTTCATAAGTCCTACGCGGTATCCCGAGGTATGCCAATGATGGTCGATATCTCCGAGAAAATCGTAGCCCGATATAGTTTTTGAATGACGGGTAAGCTCGAAGGTATGCTTACGGAGAAGCGATTGCCAAAGGGATGAATTTTTATAATAGGTTGCAGCCTTGTTAACGAGTCCCAATTCCTCGAGCATTCTTCTCGGACCTGCGAAAAGCTGAGTCTTACCTATTCTCGACCCCTCATATCGCTTCTCAAGAGTGATATCGGGATATGTACCGAGAATACAAATTTCGTGAGAAATACGTGGCTTCCTATAAAATTTCTGAACCTCGTCAACCGCCTCGGCAGAGCCGTACTGACAGTTATAGCTATGATGTGATTGAGTAAAACATGAGAAGAGGTCGCAGAATTCACGAAGCTTTTCCATTCTTTCGGGATTATACTTGAAGGGGTATCCGTTTGCCTCAGCGTGATACTCAAGCTTTGGCTCGACGTATTCGTCTCCCTCGCGGAAGAGATATTCAACGCCTCTGATAGCGTTTAACGGAGAGAAACTAACTCCGCGCGCTACGGTATGAGTAATCTCCGCACAACGTCTGTATCTTTCGATATTATCCTCGTTAATGAACATCTCATTACCCATACAGCAGATTACAACCGACGGATGACGTCTTACGAAGCGCATAATATTTTCCCATTCCGCAACCGTCGTATTGTTGGGGCTTTCGACGTGAAGGAGCATACCCATTTCGTCGGCGGCGTTCATATATTCCTCGGTGGGAATCCAGGTATGGAAGCGGATAAAGTTAAAGCCGAGAGCTTTAAGCTTCTTGATATTCTTCTTATAATACTCAACGTCGGTCGTGGGATGAACGGTGAGCGGAAAATATCCGTGCTCGCAGATACCTCTGAGGTAGACGGGCTTTGAGTTGAGATAGAATTTTTCAT
Organism: Clostridia bacterium; assembly: GCA_017439965.1. Taxonomy (GTDB): domain Bacteria; phylum Bacillota; class Clostridia; order Oscillospirales; family SIG627; genus RGIG6353. The sequence continues at coordinate 43,618 of JAFSID010000076.1, forward strand.
CACGGCACTCAAAATTACGGATACCGAAATTAACCTTATAGGTCTCGCAAACTCTGTTCTCACAGCAAACGGTCATCCAAAGCTCGTAAATCTGAGGATTTTCGGGTGACCAGAAGCTCATACGTTTAACCTTGGGAATCCTGAACTCGTTAGTATCGCTTGAGCCACAGCTAACGTAGTTCAAGCCACCGTTAAATACCTGCCACTTGATTTTATAATCACCGTGTGCAACGACCTCAGCCACTACTCCGACTGAATCGGTTTCAGCATCGTACGGAGTAACGTATGCCGAGCGGATAAAGTTTCTGTCCTTTATCTCGACGGTGATATCTCCCATAATACCGCCTGTATAACGGTTTGCGGCACGCGAAGTACATCCGCTTATGAAATCACCGCACTCGTTGAGCGCCTGATGGTTGGATACGGCGAGGGTGAGAGTATTGCTCTCCCCTGCCTTAACATAGGCTGTAATATCCATTTCAAAGGGAGCGCTGTATCCGCAATGCTCCTGAACGAATACTCCGTTTACCCAAAGGAGTGCTCTGTTCTGTACGCCAACGCACTTGAGGGTGACGTTTTTGTCACCGAGGTCGGCGGGAATATCTATTACTCTGTTATACCAAAACGTACCTACGACCGTCTCAAGAGACATATCGGGAACGCTCTTTTCCATAGGAATGATAATTGGATATTCAAGGTATTCATATTCGGGGTTTATCTGAATATCCTTGAAAAACGGTGCATCCGAGAGGGATTCGTACATATCCTCCCAATAGCCGGGAACTGCGTCCGTTTCATATGCTCCCGTAAAATCGGGAAGCGTGTCGGTAGACTCGGGACGCTCGGTGGAATAAACAAGCGACCATTTGCCCGAAAGATTCAGCTCTGTCATTTTTTATACCTCAAAATCAATGCATGCACGGGACTCGGTGTAGGGACGGACGAGAGTGTCCGCTACCTTTACGTGCTCGGGATGTATAGCATAGCTCTTGAGAGCCTCTTCGCTTTCAAGAACGGAATAAAGCATAATGTCAACGTTGGAGGAATCAAGGCGTTCAATCTGTACGCTTGCCTCTATGAGACCGGGGACAACTCCAACGAGTCCCTCGATACCCTTTTTGATGCCCTCTTTAACCTCTGCGGTATTGTACTCGGGCTTTAATTTCCAAAGAATAATGTGCTTAACCATAGTACGTTTCCCTTTCTTCACCGAATGGATTTTTACAGCTCAAGTATAACACAATTAAACACGGATAGCAAGTAAAAAAATAATAAAAAACGGAAAAATTATTGATATTCGGGCGCACTTGTGTTAAAATAAACAAAACGGTATAAAGGAAGGGACAAAATTGGTAGAACACATTGTGTACACCTCAAAAAGCGGTCACACGAAAAGGTACGCTGAAATGCTTTCCGAGGCTCTCGGCATCAAGGCTGTAACGCTTGACGAGGCTATGAAAACGCTTGAGCGTGACAGTGAGATAATATATATGGGCTGGCTTTTTGCAAGCTCGGTCAAGGGCTACAAAAGGGCGTCGAAGAAATTCCGCGTAAATTCCGTTGTGGCAACGGGTCTTTGTCCTACGGGAGAGTTGCTTGCCGAGGTAAGAAAAACAAGCTCCATTCCCGAAAGCACGGCACTCTTTACAGTGCAGGGCGGTATGGACAGAGAAAAGCTTCGGGGCGTTGATAAATTTATGATAAACGCACTTATCAAGCTGCTCGAAAAAAATAAAACACCGAGCGAAAAGGATACGGCAATGCTTTCGCTTATCAAAAAGGGCGGAGATTTCGTTTCATTTGAAAATCTCGATACCGTAATCAAGCATTTCAAGGAGAATTAAGATGGACAGAAAGAATATATTTCAGCTAATAAAGTTCACGCTTTTTTCCGCTTCTGCGGGTATTATTCAGGTAGCCTCATTCGCTCTGTTCAACGAGGTATTTCACTTCAATTACTGGCTTGGGTACATAATTTCACTCGTTCTGTCAATCGTGTGGAATTTTACGCTCAACCGCCGTTATACCTTTAAGTCGGCGGCAAACGTCCCCGTTGCAATGACGAAGGTATTTTTGTTCTATCTCGTATTCACGCCCGTCTCAACCTATCTCGGAGACCTTGCCGAAAAGGGCGGTATAAACGACTATATTATTCTTGCGGTAACTATGCTTTCAAACTTTATTCTTGAATTTCTGTTCTGCAAGCTCTTTGTATATAAAAATCAGGAAAACACGTTGGAGGAGAAAAAATGACACGCGAATTTGGAACGCTTAACGGCAAAACGGTAAATGCAATCACAATCAAAAACGAATTTATAGAGGCGGAAATACTCTCGTACGGTGCAACGCTTCGTTCACTCAAGGTTAAGGACAAAAACGGAAACCCCGTTGACGTATGTCTCGGATACGATACGCTCGAGGAATACGTAAACAGCAACGGATATTTCGGCGCAACAGTCGGACGTGTGGCAAACCGCATCGGTGACGCACGCTTCACGCTTGACGGCGAGGAATACACCCTTGCACAGAATAACGGCAAAAATACACTTCACGGCGGTAAAATCGGCTTTGACAAGGCTATCTGGCATTACAGCGGAAGTGAGGACGAAACCTCGGTTATGCTCTTTTTGACCTCTCCCGACGGCGACGAGGGATTCCCTGGTAATTTGTACGTTGAGGTTACTTATACCGTAAACGGTAATTCGCTTGAGATATCCTACAAGGCTACGACGGATAAAAGGACCCCCGTGAATCTGACAAACCACTCATATTTCAATCTCGGCGGTCACGCTTCAGGCGATATTTACGCTCATACACTTAAGCTTAATGCTCATTTGTTTACCGAGGTTGACGACGGTCTTATTCCGACGGGCAGACTTGCAAGCGTTGAGAGTACGGCGCTCGACTTCACGAAGGAGACTCTGCTCGGTGACCGTCTTAACTGTGAGGAGCTTTCCTCGACCAAGGGCGTTGACCATAACTTTGCGCTTGACAAGGGCTGGGATATTGCCGCAAGTCTTTACTGTGAAAAGACGGGAATACAGATGGATACCGTAACGACCCTTGAGGGTGTTCAGATATATACCGCAGGCGGTCTTGGAGACAGAAACGGCAAGGACGGTGCAAAATATTCACGTCATAATGGCATATGCCTTGAGACACAGCATTTTCCCGATTCAATCAACAAGCCCGAATTTCCTTCCTGCGTGCTTGATGCAGGCAAGACCTGGGCACATACCACCGCTTATAAATTTTCCGTAAGATAAAGCAAAGGCTGAGCCGTTCACCTTTCGGTGATTTGACTCAGCCTCTTTTCAATCTCACTCTTTATGGGTTTTGGATATTAATATTTCTTTCGCCTTTTCAAAGCAAAGCTTCTCAAGGAATATAACGTATCCGCTGACCTTGTGAAGAGCAAGTGCGGAAATGATAATCAAAGCCGTGACTACGATCCAATTCAACGGGAAGAACAAGCCGAGGCTTCTTACGAAAATTATGATAGGGGTTTGTACGAGATAGATTTCAAGCGTAATTTTCGCTATAAACTCAATGACACGTTTAATAGGCTTCGGCAGAGCCTCAAGCCTTGAATCCATTGAAATAAACAGAGCGAAAACGAAGTAAAGAAGTAAAAGCAGGATAAGCTGATTGAGAATCTGAAGGCTTTGCAATTCGGCTACCGTTTCGTTTCTTGAGAAATAAAACTTGGTCACGAAATAAGCCCCGAAAAGCACCACCGATGCAAAGAGATTAACGTACCTGAATTTATTGATAAGCCTATCCTTAAGGCGACGGAAAAGAAGTCCCAAAAGCATTGCGTAGAAGAATAAAAATCTTATAAACGGCTCTCTTACAACGTCAATGTGATAATAGGATTTATCATAAATAAAAACGTAAACGAGAACGCATACCACCGTCAAGACTGAAGCCAAGGTAAACAGTCCCTTTGGCTTCTTTATGTATTTTGCGACGAAGTAATATGGGATATAGAGAAGGATGATTGAGCCAACGAAATGAAATTCGGTGGGATAGATAAAATAGTGAAGAAAAACGTTATCAACGTCGAAATTATAATAAACGGATATAGGCTCATAAAACTGAGCGATTGCAAGAAAAATCACCGTAACGATTGCAACGGGGATATATATACGAATGACACGCTTTTTAAACCAAGGCAGGAATTTTTCCGTGACGTTGGCAAGACAAAAACCGCTTACCGCAAAGAAAATAACGTCACCGAGGAGTCCGCCGTTTGCAATAATATCAAGCGGATATATTCCCTTGTAATGAGAATTGGTAATAAGACAAGCCGCCAACGCTCTTAAAACCGTAATGAAATAAATCACGAAAGCACCTCTTTCCTTATAGCTTTTTCCACTCGAAGCTACCGTTTTCGAGTATCATATATCCGTGGGGAGTATCCTCCTTCGGAATGGAAACAGAGCCAGGGTTCATATAAATATAGTCGCCGTGGTCAACGCACCTTGAAACGTGGGTATGACCGTGAAGGAGCACCGTGCCCTTCTTCAAGGCGGGAAGCTTATCCTCGTTATAAACGTGACCGTGAGTGGCAAAGATAACCGTATCACCGTCGCATATCACCGTGTAATCGGCGAGAATCGGAAACTTAAGCACCATCTGGTCAACCTCGCTGTCACAGTTTCCTCGGACGGCAAATATAATATCCTTATAGGAGTTAAGCAATTCGATAACAGCCCTCGGGTTATAATCGCGGGGAAGGTCGTTTCTCGGTCCGTGATAAAGAAGGTCTCCAAGCAGGAGTATTCTGTCGGCTTTTTCATTTTCGAAAGCCTCAAGCATACGTCGGCACCAAAACTCCGAGCCGTGAATATCGGAGGCAATAAACCATTTCATAAAAGTCACTCCCTTATAATTTTAATTCATTATAGCACAGAGTTTTATTTTTGTCTACAAAAAGGCTTGACATAATTCATCAATTGTTATAAAATTTATAAGATAGATTTTTTAATTAAGAGGTCACAATGGTACTTAACAATATTCTTGAGGCGATGGGTAATACACCGCTTATCAGACTTAACAATATGGTGGACGAAAACAGCGCGGAAATACTCGTTAAATTTGAGGGGCTCAACGTGGGTGGCTCAATCAAGACGAGGACCGCGTACAATATGATACGCGCTGCCGAGGAGTCGGGACTTATCGACAAGGACTCGATAATCGTTGAGCCCACAAGCGGTAATCAGGGAATCGGTCTTGCGCTCGTCGGTGCCGTTAAGGGCTACAAGACCATTATCATTATGCCCGATTCGGTAAGCGAGGAAAGGCGCAAGCTCGTTGAACATTACGGCGCTGAGGTAATACTCATTCACGATGCGGGTAACATCGGTGCCTGCATTGAGGAGTGTCTTAATACGGCGCTTCGTATGAGGGAGGAAAATCCCAAGGTATTCGTGCCTCAGCAGTTTGAAAATCCCGCAAATCCCGAGGTACAGAGAAGCGTTACGGGAGTTGAAATTCTCGAGGCTGTAAACGGTCCAATTCACGGCTTTTGCTCGGGAATAGGCACGGGCGGTACTATTACGGGCATCGGTGAGGCGCTCCGAGAAAAGAATCCCGATATTGAGATATGGGCAGTAGAGCCCGAGCACGCGGCTATCCTTTCGGGTGGCTCAATAGGTACTCACTTGCAGATGGGAATCGGAGACGGACTCATTCCCGATATACTTAACTGTGAGATTTACAACGACATATGCATCATCAAGGATGACGAGGCAATCAAAACCGCAAAGGACCTTGCACGCCTTGAGGGAATTATGTGCGGTATATCAAGCGGTACAAACGTGGCGGCGGCAATCAAGCTTGCACGCAAGCTCGGTCGAGGCAAAACGGTGGTAACCGTCCTTCCCGACACCGCAGAACGTTATTTTTCTACACCGTTATTCTAAAAAATCAGGCATTTTCTTGTAAATTTATGAGAAAATGCCGTTTTTTTATACAATAGTGTTGCAATTTATTCACCTATGTGTTATAATTTGTATACATTTATACAATTTGGAATTGGAGTAAAAAAATGAATGCAGAAGTTTTAATGTTTATCGTATACCTTGTATTTATGCTCGGTATAGGCGTATGGTTCTTCTTTAAAAACAAAAACGGCGGCGAAAAGACATACTTCCTCGGAGGAAGACAGATGGGTCCTTGGGTCTCCGCCCTTTCGGCAGGCGCATCTGATATGAGCGCATGGGTCCTTATGGGTCTCCCTGGTGCTATATTCGCATTTGGTCTCGGTGAGGTTTGGATTGCTATCGGTCTTGGAATCGGATATACACTCAGCTGGCTTTATCAGGCTCCCCGACTCAGAAGGTTTTCAATAGTCGCAAACGACTCTATCACTATTCCTCAGTATCTTACAAACCGTTTTCTTTCAAAATCACGTGCGCTTCAGCTTATCTGTGCGATAGTATTCCTCGTAGCGTATACCATCTACGCAGCATCAAGCATCAAAGCTTGCGGAACACTTTTCAGCACCGTAATCCCCGCACTTAACGAAACAACCGCAATGTATATTGCCGCACTTATTATAATTGCTTACACCTTCCTCGGCGGATTTTCCGCAGTGTGCTGGACTGACTTTTTCCAGGGTCTTCTCATACTCGGTGCAATGCTTATCGCGCCCATATTCGTTCTCTTTATGGGTGAAACGATTTCCTTTACAAACATTTCCAACGACGTTCCGGGATTTTGGGATGCTTTCTCAAATTGGAAATCAATCGTTTCGGGTCTTGCCTGGGGTCTCGGTTACTTCGGTATGCCTCACATCATCATCAGATTTATGTCGCTCCGTAGCCAAAAGGAGCTTCGCAAGAGTGCGAAAATCGGAATCTCCTGGACGGTTATCATTCTCCTCTTTGCTGCTATAATCGGTATCGTTGGACGTGCCGTGCCTGACGTTTCAAGCTCTATCACCACCAACAATGAGCTTATATTCATCAATATGGTACGTAGATACTTCCCTGCTATACTTTCAGGTGTTCTTCTTTCCGCCGTTCTCGCGGCCTCTATGAGCACCGCAGACAGCCAGCTTCTTGCTGCATCAAGTGCCTTTGCAAGTGACGTTTACAAGCCTATTTTCCGTAAGGATAAGGCTTCTGACCGCGAAATGCTTTGGGCAGGCAGAATCGTTGTTTTGATAATTTCCGTAATTGCAGTTCTTATTGCCGCAAATCCCAACGCCGCTTCCATTATGGGACTTGTATCGAACGCTTGGGGCGTATTCGGTGCAGCTTTCGGTCCTACAATTCTCCTCTCGCTCTTCTGGAAGAGATTCAACTTTGCAGGTGCAATCGCAGGTATTATAACGGGTGCATTGGTTGATATTCTTTGGCTCTCGTTCCTCTCAGGCACGGGAATCTATGAAATCCTCCCCGGATTCATTGTCAGCCTCATTGTTGCAATTGTTGTAACCCTCGTTACCGACAAGCCCTCGGATGAGGTTGAACAGCTCTTTGATAAGGCAACCTCCCCTGAAATTGAAAACTAAAAAGCAAGGTGCCGTACAAAAGTACGGCACCTTATTTTTTCACATACTAAGTAATTGCGTTTAATACGAGTTCGCCTTTTAAACTTGTCATAGACTATGCGAGCCTTTTTTATGGCTTACAGCCTCCGCAGGAGGTATACCCGTCGGAAATCAAGTCCTCTCTTTTCCCAACGTAATACTCGCGGTTATATTCGCTCATAGCCTCCACTCCGTCGCAATCGGGATAGTGAAAAACCTTAGAGCGTCGGTTTAATACGTAATCACATTTTATGATATTATCGGCAACGGGCTTATTTTTACCAAGCTCAAATTCAACGCTCTCGCCGTTGCTTCGGCAAATAATATCTCCCTGCTCATCGGTGCGATAGACGGTAACGTTAGCATCCCTCAGTCTGCTCAAGGTCTCGGAATGAGGATGACCGTAGGGGTTATCGTCGCCTACCGATATCACGGCGTAATCGGGATTGACCTCCTTCAAAAAACGGTAGGTAGTAGAGTCCGAGCTACCGTGATGACCTACCTTTAAAACGGTGCTTTTAAGTCTTGCACCGCTGTCAAGAAGTACCGTCTCGGCATCTCTTTCCGCATCGGCTGTAAACATAAACGAAACGTCTCCGTGAGTTATTCTCAAGACGATAGAGCTATTATTCTCACCCTCGGCGGAATTGACTCCGATTATCTCAACGCTTGCATCCCCGAGTGAAAAGGAGTCTCCCACCTCTGCAACGGTAAGCTCAACTCCCTTCTCATCAACCTGCTCCGCAAAAATCCGAAAGACCTCCGCATAATGCTCGGCAACGGGAGAATAAACTGTGCCGACGTCAGCATACCTCAAGGCACCCGACAGTCCGCCTATATGGTCCTCGTGCGGATGAGTGGCAATCATATAATCAATGAAATCAACCGAATGGCTTTTGAGATAAGAATAAATAAGGTTTGAGTCATCAACGTTTCCGCCGTCAATAAGCATCGTCTTATCACCGCATAAAACGAGCGCGGCATCAGCCTGACCGACGTCAAGGTAATGCACCTCGAGTGTATCAAGAGGAGTCTCCTCCTTACAGCTGACGAGTACCGACGCAAATATTATCAAACAAATTATCAGTAAAGACTTAAAATATCTCTTCATAGCATCCTCCTTTTAGTTGATTTTAACACATAAAGCACACACTTTCAAGTATATTGTAAAATTTACATTCAATTATTGATTTTAAAGCAAAAATGTTATATAATACCACTATATTAAATTAAAAAGGAAACTGCTTTGAAAAAATTCAAATTATTCAGGATATCATCCTTTCAAAAAATCATAATCGGATTTGCCCTGCTGATACTTATCGGAAGCCTTTTGTTAACCCTTCCGATAGCATCAAGAAGCGGTGAAAAAACTCCCTTCGTTGACGCTCTGTTTACGGCAACGAGTACTGCCTGCGTGACGGGTCTTGTCGTTCAGGACACTGCTACCTACTGGTCGGGCTTCGGTCAGGCGGTAATAATCACGCTGATACAGATAGGCGGTCTCGGAGTTATCACTATGATGCTTCTTGCGTATATGCTTACGGGTAAAAAAATAGGTCTTGCCCAAAGAAGCACTATGCAGGACTCGATATCCGCACATCAGGTTGGCGGAATAGTCAGATATACACGCTTCATTCTGCTTGTAACGGCAATTATCGAGCTGACGGGCGCTGTGCTTCTGTCCATCACCTTTTGCAGTGAGTTTGGAGTGGGACGCGGAATATGGTACTCATTTTTCCATTCTATCTCTGCCTTCTGTAACGCAGGCTTCGACCTGATGGGTATCAAGGGGCCCTTCTCATCACTTACCTCTTACGTTTCACATCCGTTCGTAACACTCGTTGTCTGCTTGCTCATTATCTGCGGAAGCCTCGGCTTTCTCACCTGGCAGGATATCAAAGCTCATAAGCTTTCCTTCAGGCGCTACTCCTTTCAATCAAAGGTCGTGATTCTTTTTACGGCTATATTGATAATCCTTCCTGCCGTATATTTCTTCTTTATTGACTTTGCGGGTCTTGATTTAAAGACGCGCACGCTCGCCTCCCTCTTTCAGTCGGTAACCCTTCGTACAGCAGGCTTTAATACCGTAGACATCAACGCAATGAATGACGTTTCCAAGCTCATTATGATGGGGGTTATGCTTGTAGGCGGTGCTCCCGGCTCGACTGCGGGCGGTATGAAAATAACGACACTCGCGGTTATTCTTTCGGCATCAATTTCGGTATTCAAAAGAAGAGACTCAGCGCAGATGTTCAAGCGTCGCATTGACGATTCGACCGTCAGACACGCTCTGGCAATACTTTCGCTCTATCTGTTTTTATTCTTAACCTCGGGCTTTGTGATAAGCCTCGTTGAATCGCTTCCGCTTATAGACTGTCTGTTTGAAACGGCTTCAGCCGTTGCAACCGTCGGCATTACGGTAGGTATAACAACGAGCCTCTCGACTCTGTCAAGACTCATTCTGATTATGCTTATGTTCTTCGGTAGAGTGGGCGGTCTTACGCTTATTTACGCAACCCTTTCGGGCACGCGCAATACATCCTCAAAGCTTCCCGTGGAAAAAATTATTGTTGGATAAGGAGATTATATGAAATCGGTTTTACTTATAGGTCTTGGACTTTTCGGTCAGCATACGGCTCAAAAGCTCGCAGAGGACAAGCACGAAATAATGGCAATAGACAAAGTTGAGGAGAGAGTTAATTCTATTCTTCCTTACGTTACGGGAGCGCTTATCGGTGACTCCACAAACCGTGACTTTCTCGACTCGCTCGGGGTAGACAATTACGACCTTTGTATCGTAACGATTGGTGACGATTTTCAGGCATCGCTTGAAACGACGAGTCTCTTAAGAGAGCTTGGCGCGAAAACGGTGGTATCCCGTGCATCAAGTGATATTCACGAAAAGTTTCTGCTTCGTAACGGTGCAGACGAGGTAATATACCCCGAAAAACAGCTTGCCGAATGGGCTGCAACGAGATATACCTCCGACCATATTCTCGACTTTATTCAAATCGACAGCGACCACTCAATATTTGAGCTTGTCGTTCCTGAAAGCTGGTACGGTAAAACGATTCTCGAATTGAACATCCGTAAAAAATACAACATCAACATTATAGCGTACAAGGAGGACGGTAGGATAAATATGACTGTTTCTCCCGACCTTGTGTTCTCGGCAAATCACACCGTTCTCGTCGTAGGACGCGACCGCGACATTGAAAGGTGCTTCCATATTTAAGTATGAAAAAGAAAATTCTGAACTCACTTAAATCGGCATTTCCTCATACCGTGCCGATAATGGCAGGCTTTTTATTCCTTGGAATGTCATACGGAATTTTCGCTCGGTCAAAGGGGCTTCCGCCCTGGCTTCCGACCTTGACGAGCATTGCGGTATTCGGTGGCTCGCTCGAATTTGTCGGAGTAAGCCTCTTGACCTCTGCATTTTCACCGATACAAGCCTTTTTGATGGGACTTATGGTTCAGGCAAGGCATCTGTTTTACGGAGTATCCATGCTTGAAAAATACAAGTCAACGGGTAGAGCAAAGCCATATCTCGTATACGGACTTTGTGACGAGACCTTCTCCATAAACTATACCGCAACGCCATCTGATAAAGCCGACAGAGTATGGTTTATGCTCTTCGTAACCCTTTTAAACCATCTGTACTGGATAACGGGTGCAACCGTGGGAAGTCTTATCGGAAGCGTATTTCCGTTCAGCACAGAAGGGCTTGATTTCGTTATGACGGCAATGTTTGCGGTGATATTTCTTGAGCAATTACTTAAAGAAAAAAGACATTATACCTCAATGATAGGTTTTGCTTCAACGGTGCTCTGTCTTATTATTTTCGGCTCCGGGTCATTCCTGATACCGTCGATGATATTGATACTCACGCTTCTTCTTGCGTTTTCCAAGCCCATTGAAAAGCGAGGTGGTCTTGAATGACGACGGGACAAATTCTCATAACAGTGCTTATGCTTACACTTGCAACGGTGCTTACAAGGGCACTTCCCTTTCTCGTTTTTTCACGGATGAAAAATCCGCCGAAATTCATAGCCTATCTCGGCAAGGCTCTGCCTCCCGCAATATTTGCGCTTCTTCTCGTTTACTGTCTGAAGAGCGTTGACCTCCTTGCAGGCTCTCACGGTATCCCCGAGGCAATAGCGCTTGCGACGGTCATTCTTTTGCATCTTTGGAAAAGGCAGATGCTTTTATCAATAGGTGTCGGTACGGTAGTGTATATGCTGATGGTTCAGCTTGTTTTCTAAGCCTAAAGGCAGTATCCAAAGAGGTACTGCCTATTTTTTCATTCAAAAAACTAATTTTTTCAAAAGACTTGACAAACATCTTATTTTCTGTTATTGTAGACGTATATAAAGGAGGCTTCGGTATGAAAATAATAATCAAAAACACTTGTGAATACGTTGAAATCATAAAAGAGGCAATATCCGATACAATAGCAGAATGGGGCGAGGGAGGTCTTGTTATAGAGGCTATTCCCTGCACCCGTGAAAAGGGCTTGAGGATAAGCTCGGACGGTAAGAATGCTACCGTGCATTACTCTTCGCTCACCGCACTTCTCCGTGCTGTCGGAATACTCATTTCATACGGTGACGAGCCCTTCACAAAGGAGGAAAAGCTCCGCTTTAACTATCTCGGAAATATGGTGGACTGCTCAAGAAATGCGGTTGTAAATCTCGACACACTCAAAAAAATTATACGCTCCTGTTCTCTTATGGGTCACAACTGTATGATGCTTTATACCGAGGACACCTACGAGATTCCCTCGGAAAAATATTTCGGTCATATGCGAGGAAGATATTCTCAAAACGAGCTCCGCGAGCTTGATGCGTATGCAGAGCGCTTCGGAATCGAGCTTATGCCCTGCATTCAAACGCTTGCTCACCTTGAGGGTATGTTTGCCTGGCCCGCAATGCAGAAGTACCGCGATATAGAAAACATTATGAACGTTGCTGACGAAGAGGTTTACGAGCTTATTGACAAGATGCTTGAATCAATGAGCAAGAGTCTCAAGAGCCGTAAAATCAACGTAGGCATGGACGAGGCTCATCTGCTTGGCAGAGGCAAGTATCTTGATAAAGCGGGATACTCGGAGCGTGTTGACATTATGTACAAGCACCTCCAAAGAGTCGTCGAAATATGCAAGAAATACGGATATGAGCCTTTGATCTGGGATGATATGTTCTTCCGTGTAAATTCTCCCAACGGAAGCTACTATAAGGGCTTTGTAACCGAAAAGGAGGCGTCACTCGTTCCTCCCGAGGTAAATCTCGTATATTGGGATTATTCCTGGCCCAATATTGAGCCTTACACAGAAATGCTTGAAAAGCACAAGGTTTTCAAGAACAATAAGATATCCTTTGCAGGCGGCTCGTTCTGTTGGTACGGCGGAGTTTTGCAGACTGCGTTTGCAATGAACGCCAGCCGTTCGGCACTCACTGCAATTTTTAACAATACCGTTGAAATGGACGTTGTGCTTATCACCGAATGGGGTGACGACGGTGCTTATACTCCTATTACCGCCTCCCTCCCCATTATGATAATGTACGGCGAAGGAGCGTGGGCAGGTGACCTCTCCGACGAGACCGTTGACAAGAGGCTTCGCGTTTTCGGAGAAGCGCTTGAGGACTTCTACGCAATGGATGACGTAAACTTTACGCCCGAGATTGAGCACATCAGAGGTCGGGACATTATGCTCACTCACAATTATCTTCTCCATCAGGACGTGCTTCTCGGTCTTTGGGACTACCACGCGCCCGTTAACCCTTGTGAGCATTACAGAAGGACAGCCGAAAGGATGCGCGCTATTGCCGATAAGAAAACTCCCCTTTCGCACGTATACGACGCTATCGAAAAGCTCGCTCTCGCACTTGAGCTCAAGGCTAACCTCGGTATTCGCACGAAGGATGCGTATGACAAGGATGACAAGGAGGAGCTTCGCAAAATTGCACTTGAGGTCATTCCCGAATGCATCAAGCGTATGAGGGCATTCGGAAACGCCTTCCGTTATCAGTGGAGGCTCACAAACAAGGACTACGGAATTGAAGTATTCGACACCCGCCTCGGCGGTGCTATATACCGTCTTGAAGACGTGGCAGAGGTGCTTTTAGCTTACGTTGACGGCAAACGCGATTCAATCAACGAGCTTGAGCAGGAGCGTCTCCCCTTCCATACCTACGGTAAGGAAAAGAACGTACCTATAAGCTGCTTCTATATTCAGGAAGCACAAACCGTTGGAAGATTAATATAAAAGTGGCTGGCAGCCGCCGACAATTCTCGCCTATCTTAATCTATGCATACAGTCAAGCAAAGTAAAACGGCGAAGTCGTATTAAATGCAATTTTTTAGTATAAAAAGAATGCTGAGTCATTTGACTCAGCATTCTCAGTCTGTCGAAAAAGTCACTCTAAGGAGTGGCTTTTTTGCGTTAGATATGGTATAATGGAGGTAGAAAAAATGTGAGGTAAAGATATGCTGAGTAAGGGACAAAACGGAAGAGAACAAATGGAAATGGTATGGCTCGA
>JAFSID010000077.1 GCA_017439965.1 Clostridia bacterium
AAACCGAAGCCCGTCAGCGTACGAGTGTACGGTAGTGGCGAGGTTTGTTCAGAGCCAAAAACATATGATTTATTCGAGAAAACTCATTTTTGAGTTTTTGCCTTATTGTTTTTGGCGGTCTGGACTTTTTTTACATCTCCTTTAGCTTCTTGTGTCAGCTTTTCTTTTTGGCGATTTTTGCCTTCTTCTCACCTCTCACCGCTTCGGCGGTAAAGGTGATTTTTGAAATCGTTTCATCGGTGGGGGTGGAGTACATATACTCAAGCATAAGTCCCTCCATAATAGCGCGCAGACCTCTTGCTCCCGTGTTGCGCTCCTTTGCAAGACGGGCAATCTCACGGATGGCGTCGGGCTTCAATTCAAGGGTAACGCCGTCCATCTCAAAGAGCTTCTGATACTGCTTCACGAGGCTGTTTTTAGGCTCGGAGAGTATTCTGCAAAAGGCATCCTCGTCGAGAGGGTCAAGGGATACAATCATTGGCATACGGCCGACAAGCTCGGGAATGAGACCGTATTTTACAAGGTCGTGTGCTTCGACGTTCTTAAGTGCGCCTGCCGCTTCCTTTTCGGCCTTCGTCTGTACGGTTGCGCCGTAGCCGATAAGCTGCTTGCCCGACCTCTTCTCAATAATTTCGCTGATTCCGTCAAACGCTCCTCCGCAAATAAAGAGGATGTTTGAGGTGTCTATCTTTATAAATTCCTGATTGGGATGCTTTCTTCCGCCCTGAGGAGGCACGTTGGCAACCGTACCCTCAAGAATCTTGAGGAGTGCTTGCTGTACGCCCTCGCCCGATACGTCACGGGTGATAGAGCGGTTTTCACTGCGACGGGAAATCTTGTCTATCTCGTCGATGTAGATAATACCCTGCTCGGCACGGGCAACGTCAAAGTCTGCCGCCTGAATGAGTCTGAGAAGAATGTTCTCAACGTCCTCACCGACGTAGCCTGCCTCGGTAAGAGTGGTGGCGTCGGATATGGCAAAGGGCACCTTCAGAGTCTTTGCAAGGGTAGAGGCAAGATAGGTCTTGCCGACACCCGTCGGACCTAAAAGAAGCACGTTGCTCTTCTGTATCTCAACTCCGTCGGAGTCCTTTTTCTTCTGGAGTATTCTCTTATAGTGGTTGTAAACGGCGACCGAGAGGGTTATCTTTGCTCTGTCCTGACCGATAACGTACTCGTCGAGAGTCTTTTTTATTTCCTCGGGCTTGGGAAGGTCGGAAAGCTTGAGAGCCGTGCCCTCAGTCGCATGCTCCTCTTCCTCACTGTTGTCGAAAATCATCGCACAAAACTCAACGCACTGTGCACAGATTTTAACCCCGTCGGGACCGTTGATGAGAGGACCTGCCTCACTCTCGGGTCTTTTACAAAACGAGCATATTTCTTTTTCGTTCATATATATACCTCACCGAAAAAATTTGAGAGAAAAGGGACTGTAAAAGATTTTTACAGCCCCGTTTTGTTAAATTCTCTTATCTACTACACGGTCGATAAGTCCGTATTCAAGAGCCTCGGCACTCGTCATAAAGTTGTCACGCTCGGTGTCACGCTCAATCTCCGCAAGGTCACGACCCGTACGCTCTGCGAGAATCGTGTTAAGTCTTGAACGGGTTCTGAGAATGTGGTCGGCGTGGATCTTGATGTCGGTAGCCTGACCCTGAGCACCGCCGAGAGGCTGGTGGATCATTATCTCACTGTTAGGAAGTGCAAGGCGCTTACCCTTGGTACCTGCCGCGAGTAAGAATGCACCCATACTTGCCGCCATACCGATACAGATGGTTGAAACGTCGCACTTGATGAAGTTCATCGTATCATAGATAGCAAGACCTGCGCTTACCGAGCCACCGGGGCTGTTGATGTAGAGGCTGATGTCCTTATCGGGATCCTGAGCCTCAAGGAACAGAAGCTGTGCAACGACGAGCGATGCGGTAGTATCGTTTACCTGATCGGCAAGAAATACGATTCTGTCATTGAGAAGTCTTGAATAAATATCGTATGAACGCTCACCGCGGCTGGTTTGTTCAACGACCATAGGTACGAATGGCATATGGTATCCTCCTTTTAGTCAGAGCTTATTCTTCGGTTTTCTTAGTGGTAGTCTTCTTAGCAGCGGGCTTCTTCTCTGCGGTCTCACCCTCTGCCTTCTTGGTAGTGGTCTTCTTAGCAGCGGGCTTCTTCTCTGCGGTCTCGCCCTCTGCCTTCTTGGTAGTGGTCTTCTTAGCAGCGGGCTTCTTCTCTGCGGTCTCACCCTCTGCCTTCTTGGTGGTAGTCTTCTTTGCGGCAGGCTTCTTAGCCTTTGCGTTTTCCTTAACTAAATCAAATGCACGGGTACGGATGAGGTCCTCACGAACGGCTGCCTCGGGAACTGCATTCTTAACCTGCTCAAGCTCCATCTTGTAAGCCTCAGCCATCTTGGTGTACTCAGCCTCAACCTCCTCGTCGGTAACGGTGATGCTTTCGAGTGCAACTATCTTCTCAAGAGCGAGCTGGAACTTAACACGGCTTTCAGCCTGGGGCTTGAACTGCTCCTTGAAGTTGTCCATGGTCATACCCGTGTACTTCATGTACATATCAAGAGAGATACCCTGAGACTGCATTCTGTAAGCGTAATCGTCAATCATACGCTCAACCTCAAGCTCGAACATAGATTCGGGAATGTCTGCTTCGAGGTTTGCGATAAGAGCCTCGGAGAGAGCAGCCTCGAACGCTTCCTCAGCCATTCTTTCGTTTCTCTTCTCTATGTTAGCCTTAATGTCAGCCTTGTATTCATCAAGCGTATCAAAATCGGAAACGACCTTAACAAACTCGTCGTCAAGAGCGGGAAGCTCCTTCTTTTCGAGCTTGTGAAGCATAATTGCGAATACGGCATCCTTGCCCTTAAGCTCCTCTGCGTGATACTCCTCGGGGAACTTTACGTTGATGTCGAAGGCTTCTCCTGCCTTGTGACCGATAATCTGCTCCTCAAAGCCGGGGATAAAGGAGTTGGAGCCAATCTCAAGCTTATGACCCTCTGCCTTACCGCCGTCAAAGGGAACGCCGTCAACAGTGCCCATATAGTCGATGGTAGCGAAGTCGCCCATCTCACACGCTCTGTCAACCTCAACCATACGAGCCGCACGCTCAAGCGCGTGGCCGATCTCATGGTCAACGTCCTCGTCGGTAACTGCCTGAACGTTCTTCTCTGCCTCAAGACCCTTGTAAGCCTTAAGCTCAACCTCGGGCTTTACGTAGTAGAGAGCGAATACGGTAACGCCATCGTCGTTGATGTCGTCAACCTCTATCTCGGGATGGCTTACAACCTCAAGCTTTGCTTCCTCAACAGCCTTGGTAAGCTCTGCGGGAAGAAGGTCGTTAAGAGCATCCTCGTAGAATACTCCCTTGCCGTACATCTTTTCAATAATGGAACGGGGAGCCTTTCCCTTTCTGAAGCCGGGAATGGTAATGGTCTTCACGTTCTTGCGATAAACCTTTTGTACTGCCGCTTCAAAGACGTCCTTTTCAATGTGGAGCTCCAGCTTAACCTGGTTCTTTGTTTCGGTAGTGGTTACGTTCTTTACACTCATTTCTTGTCCTCCTGATATACGTCTTGCATATATCTTTTACATAATAATACATAGTATATTTTATACAAAAACACGAATTTGTCAAGAGAATTGACATAAAAATTAAATATTTATTATTTTTGGTACAAAGTTAAGCACGTCGGCTGAAAGTATTTGTGCAGAAAGCCCCGTAATATTGCGTGGCATATGACTCTCGCACCTTCCGTGGAGGTGTCCGTAGAATACTCTTTTGATTCCGTGCTGAATTAAAACCTCGGCAATCGGTGAGGTGTCCTGACCAGGACTTAAGTGCGGATAGTGGGAGAATACGAGTATTTCGGGCTTGCTTCCCGTTTCCTCGAATATTTTCGTCTGAAGCACCTCTCCTGCCTTTATGGAAAGCTCGAAGCGTCCTGCTTCACGGGCAATTATCTTTTTATCGTCCTCGGATAGCGGAGGGTCGTTTGACCAGCCTCTTGAGCCACAGATTATAAAGCCCTCGGCGTATATCGCCGTGTTGTGAAGAAAGCTTACGGTATCAAAGCCCTCTGCCGTAAGAAACTCGTTAAGCTTTTTAAGGCTCTGCCACCAATAATCGTGATTGCCCTTGAGAATTATCTTTTTACCGGGGAGTGAGTCTATAAAGGCAAAATCCTCTCTTGCCTCGTCCAAGGTCATTGCCCAGGATATGTCACCGGGTATTACCACCGTGTCCTCATCCGTTACAAGCTCGCACCAGTTTTTTCTGATTTTTTCTGCATGGTTTTCCCAGCTTTGAGAAAAAATGTCCATCGGCTTGTTGGTCGAAAAGGATAAATGCGGGTCGGATAATGCGAATAATGCCAATTTATAAAACCTCCCTTCGTGAATAATTTCGCAAAAAGCTTTGAATAATAATAAAAAACAGAAAGGAACAACTACTATGGATAAGAAAGAAAACGTTCAACACATCGAGGGAATCTCCTGCAGCGTCCGTAACTGTATGTACCACGACGGTGAAAGCTATTGCACCACCGATAAAATTTGCGTAGGTCCTTGTCACGCTTCCTCGAGCACGGACACCATCTGCGCGACCTTCAAGCCTAAAAAGTTTTAACTGCTGGCGGTTTTGCTTGTCTATTTTGTCCCTATCTGCATAACACTCGCTTGAAATACCTTCGTATTCCTGCGCTCGGGTTATTTGCTATGAACAAAATATACGTCGCAAAACAGATTCACAGTTGAGTGAGATTAACT
>JAFSID010000078.1 GCA_017439965.1 Clostridia bacterium
CGCATTCTTCGCAATCTTCCAGAATGCAAAGGGCAACTGGGCACTTGAGATTTCGGGACAGGGCAAGATGAAGAACTTCCCCTACGTATGCCAGAAGAATATTGATAAGGGCTACACCTTCTCACCCATGTACTACATCGGTGACGTAGAAGAAAAGATTGACGGCGTAGAGCCCGAAGCAAAGATTCTTTCTATCAAGGTAGCAGACGGAATTACCACTATCGGTAACTACATCTTCCATAAGTGTACGAAGGCAACCTCACTCACACTTCCCGAGGGAATTACCTCCATCGGTCAGGGGGCGTTCAGAAACTGCCAGAGACTTACTAAGATAACTCTCCCCGAGGCAGTAACAAGAATCGAAAAGACCGCATTCGTATCCTGCTCGGGTCTTACCGAGATATACATCCCCGAGGGTGTAGTTGAGGTAGGCACGGGAATCTTTGAAAGATGCAAGCCCGCTAACATTACCGTTAAGACTAAGAGCGAGACTGCAATTTCAGTTATCTCCGCTGAGTATCCCGAAGTAACTATCGTTACTGAGTTTTAATCAGGCGATACAAACAGAAAAGAGAGTCCGAAAGGGCTCTCTTTTTCTTTGGTAAAGACAACGAAATCCGATTATTGCGGATGAAATCACTTTGTGATGAAATCAACAAGTGGATGAAATCTACAAGTGGATAAAATCGCTCCTTGAGTCGCGGTTAAGGAAGAAAACCGCAAGCAATTTTCAAAAATTAACACAAAAAAGCCACTCTTTCGAGTGACTTTTTCGACAGTTTGAGGTGACCCAGAGAAATCTGTGTCGCCCATTTGTTTGTGTAAAATATTAGTTACACTCAGCGGTAAGAGGTCCTGCAAGCTCGGAAAGGTATACGATAACACCGGGGAGCGTAGGCATAAAGGTGGAAGGAATCCACATATCAGGACCGTAACGGAGAGTTGTCCAGAGGGACATACCCTGCCACTGCATTCCACGGGAGAAGGTACCGTCGCATCCGCCGATAACCTTATCGGACTGGAGGAAGAGGCCGGGGCCTACGGTGTTAGCACGGCAAGGAACGAGAGTTGTACGGCTCTTGAAGCTGGTCATAGCGTTCTGCTCAACTGTAAGGGGATGAATCTTAGCAGCGATTCTGTAGCAGGGCTTCTTCCACTCTTCAACGGAGTCGAACTCAGCAGCAAAATGAGGCTCCCAGAAAGCGATGTGCATCATACGTCCGATACCGAATACGGTAACGAGCTTTGCACCCTCTGCCTTAAGAGCAGCAATCTTTTCGGGGTAGGTGGGGAGGTTGTCCTTGGTAGCAAAGTTTCTCTGGCTTACAGGGATGGTAAGCTCTCCAAGGGGATTGTAGAATGCGTTCTCCATAGCGTTCTGGAAGGAACCGCTGCAGGAAGCATCGAGAGTGTTGCCTTCAGCGTCGGTCCACTCGTCCATATTGAAGCCGTAAACGTGGTCGCACTTAACCTTCCACTCCTTGAGGAAGAATACAGCCCACTTGTACATACCCATAGGACCTACGGGAAGAATCATAGCAAGCTTTCTGCCTTCGTCACGGCAGTTCTTGATTTCCATAGCGATCTCGTGACCGAGGATCATATCGAATTCAGATACGTTGTCAGCTGCCTTGAGGTTGAAGTCCTTGTTCCACCAGGGCTGTCTGTCTTCGATGGTTTCGGGAGCATTGGAACAGCAAGCGTCAATTTTTGCCATATCCCATCCCGCAGGATAAAAGTTCTCAAGCATAGAACCTTTAACGGTTGATAAAAAATCCATAGTTAAAACTCCTTTGCATTTTTATTGCGTTTAATATGCTACTATATTGTATCACGCTTTTTCCTCAATTTCAATAAGTTTTAGGAAAAAGTCTGAAAAAATATGCTAAAAAATTCAAATTTGTTAAAAAAATCATCAATTTGTGTTTGGATTAACGCAATTTGTACCCACTTATACAAAATGTTGTGTTGAATATGTGTCCTTTTTTATAACATAGGAAATTGCACGCAAAATGTGTGCAATTGCGTGTTCAAAAAAAGTCTTCCTTAAATTTGTGAGCCTTGCGAACATTACAATCATTTGCCGAAGGTGACTTTTTTATTGACACGGTTGTTTTGTTATGGTAAAATATATACAAATTATTGTGAAAGGCAGAAGCACCTTGGGAAAATATATAACACATTCAAGTGAGGAAACGACTGCACTTGGCACAGAGCTTATGAAAACGCTTGAGGGCGTTTGCTTCGTTGCGTTATACGGAGACCTCGGAGCAGGGAAGACGGCGTTTGTAAAGGGAATGGTAAAAGCTTTTTTACCAGATGCTATCGTTACGAGTCCGACCTACAATATCGTTAATACCTATACCGACGGTAACAGCGTTTTACATCATTACGATATGTACAGAATCAGTGATGAGGACGACCTTTATTCCGTTGGCTTCTTTGATAATATCAACGAGGGCGTTACGGTTGCCGAGTGGTGTGAGAATATCCCGTGGGCATTACCTAAGTCCTACGTTAAGGTTACTATTTTAAAGGATCCCGATGACGATAATTTGCGATTTATTGAAACGGAGAATATAAATGCTGATACTTGCTCTTGATTCATCTGCAACGACCGCAACCGTCTCGCTTCTCGAGGACGGAGTGCCTGTTGCATCGTCACATATATACGATAAGCTTACGCATAGCGAAAAGCTTTTGCCGATGATTGATTCATTGCTGAATTTTATTCAGAAAAGCATCGATGACGTCGATTTGATTTGCGTTTCTTCGGGTCCCGGCTCGTTTACGGGTATCCGCATCGGCGTTTCTTGTGTCAAGGGCTTATCCATTACGAGAAATATTCCGATAGCGCCCGTCTCAACTCTTGAAGCCCTCGCGTATAACATGAGGCTTTTTGAAGAATATTCGGGTGAGGAGACCGTTATTTGTCCTTGTATGGATGCAAGACGAAACGAGCTGTATAACGCTCTGTTTTCGTATGACGGTAAAGAATTTAAACGAATAACTCCCGACAGAGCAATAAGCTGTGAGGCTCTTGAAGAGGAGCTTGCTACAATAAATAAGCGCGTTTTGTTGCTCGGTGACGGCGGTAGAAAAATGCACGCGTATCTCAAGGGGATAAATTCCGAGATTGACTATTCTGCCGTACCCGTGTCGTTGTGTATGCAGAACGCAGAAAGCGTTGGATATCTCGGATATTTGAAGCATCAAAGCGGTGAGACAACGGATGCCGCAGGACTTGTATGTACTTATTTAAGGCCTTCTCAGGCTGAGAGAAATATTAAGGAGGAAAACAAACAATGATTGCAATCGGAGCAGACCACGGAGGATTTGAGCTCAAGGAAAAAATCAAGGCATACCTTGATGAAAAAGGAATTGAATACGTCGACTACGGATGCAACGGTACCGAGTCGGTTGACTATCCCGTATACGCAGAAAAGGTAGCAGAGGCTGTTGCAACAAAGCAGGCTGAGAAGGGTATTCTTTGCTGTGGCACGGGTCTTGGTATGATGCTTTGTGCTAACAAAAAGGAAGGCGTTCGGGCAATTTGTACCAACGACAGCTTCAGTGTAAAGTTCTCAAGACTTCACAACAATGCTAATGTTATAGCCTTCGGCGGACGTACAATGGGTATTGAAGCCGTTCTTTATAATCTCGAAATATTCCTGAATACACCTTTTGAGGCAGGCAGACATCAAAAGCGTGTTGAAATGTACGACACGATTTTATAAGTATGTTTGTAATTAACAAGATTACGAGTAATCACGTCGTTGATTTTGCCGCTGAGGAGCTTAAAAAGTATCTTCGTATGATGATGCCCTTCTGCGGTGAAATTGATATAAAATATTCGCCTTGTGCGACCGACGGCTTCCGACTCGGAATTATGTCTGATTTTGGACTTGATACCTCTGAGGCTGATGACGTAGAGCTTGACGATATCATTCATATTGATACCGATGAAAACGGCGGTATAATTGCGGGAAGTAACGTTCGTAGCGTTTTGCTTGCCGTGTACAGATTCTTGACTATCAACGGGTGCAGATGGCTTTATCCGGGAGTTGACGGTGAGCTTATACCCGTAAGGGATATCGAACCCACAAGCTATCACAAAATGGCTGATTGCCGATACAGAGGTCAGTGCAACGAAGGGGCTGAAGCACAGCATCTTATGATGGATGCTATTGATTTCACGCCCAAAATCGGTATGAATATTTTTATGATAGAGTTTGAAAACCCAAAATTCTATTATGACGTGTATTACAATCACAACGAGAACAACACACGTGAGCCTGAGCCCGTTTCGGCTGAAACCGTTTTACAGTGGAAGAGACTTTGTGAGGCGGAAATTTCCAAGCGCGGATTACAATTTCACGATATGGGTCACGGATGGACGGCGGAGCCGTTCGGTCTTGTAAGTACGGACGGATGGACTACGAATTTTTCGGAGGATGCGATACCGGACAATTCCCGTCAGTACGTTGCGATGATTGATGGGAAGAGAGAGCTGTTTTACGGAACTGCACTTAATACTAATTTTTGTATGTCAAACCCTGAAGCTCGAAAAATTGTAGTGGATTATATTGTGGATTATGCCGCTCTCGCTACTAACGTTGATTATCTTCACGTTTGGCTTGCCGACGGCTTTTCCAATCATTGTGAATGCGATAGCTGTCGCGAGAAGATTGTCTCGGATTGGTACGTTACTCTGATGAATGAGCTTGATGACGCACTGACATCCAAGGGGTTAACTACGAGAATTGTTTTTATTTGTTATTCGGATTCTACCTGGGCACCGAAAACTGTAAAGCTAAAAAATCCTGAGCGTTTTTCTTTGCTCCTCGGCGCTATAACAAGAGATTATACTGAACCCGTAGCCCCCAATCTTGACATTGGAAATATTGAGCTTTCCGAATTTGAGTTGAATCGAAACAGACTTCCTCGCAGTGTCAATCAATACATTGCACACGCAAGGGAGTGGATGGATTGGTGCAAGGTTCCGTCGTTTGTCTATGAATATCATTTTTACGTTGCTCAGTACTGTGACCTCGGCTCGATTGATGCCGCGAGAATAGTATACGAGGATGTAAAGGGATATAAATCCAACGGATGCGACGGCGTAGTTGAGGATTGCTCACAGAGAAGCTTCTTCCCAAACGGTTTTTCGTTCTTTGTATACGGACAAACCTTATTTGACAATTCTGTAAGTCTTGATGAATTGACATCTGATTATTTCTCTCACGCTTACGGTGATGATTGGCGAGAGGTTTATAATTTTCTTGCTTCCATATCCAATGACGTTGATTTCGGGTATCTCAACGGAAAGAGATCTTTCAACGTCGGAAGAGGTGCTTATTATAACCCCGAGCTTGTGGAAAGCTTCAAAAAAGCGGTTGAAACAGTAAACGAATTTGAAGGCTTTGTCAGGTCGCATATGAATATGCCGTACAGAGTTCAGACTGTTTCTTATAGAATTTTGAATCGATTTCTTGAATATGTCAAGGGCATACTTGAGGCAATGATTTTGAAGGCTGACGGAAAAGAGACGGAAGCGCTGAACACGTATAACGCTTTTCTTGATTCCTTCGGCCGCTATGAGACGGAGCTTGAGCTATATTACGACCAGTATTTGATGTCACAATCGCTTAACCGCGTATTCAGACGCATTAATTCCGCTTCGGGACTTAATGCCGATTGAGAGAAAAAAATAAATAATTCGCCATTTACTATTGATATTATCAGAAGTTTATGGTATAATAACAAGGATAAAAATATTAGCGAGGAAGAAAAAATGAACGAAGTTAAAAATTTAACTATTTGCGATCATCCGCTTATCCAACATAAGCTTTCCATTCTCAGAAGCGTTGACACCGGATGTAAGGAATTCAGAGAGCTTGTAAGCGAGATTGCAATGCTCGTAGCGTATGAGGCAACACGCGATTTGCCCTTGCGTGACGTTGAAATTGAGACTCCTCTCGAAAAAATGACCGCCAAGGAAATTGCAGGCCGTAACCTTGCAATCATTCCTATCCTTCGTGCAGGTCTCGGTATGGAGCCTGGTATTCTTTCACTCCTTCCTGCATCAAAGGTTGGTCATATAGGCTTGTACCGTGATCACGATACTGCAAAGCCCGTAACTTATTACTGCAAATTCCCCGTCGATATTTCCGAGAGAATTGCAATAATTCTCGACCCGATGCTTGCCACCGGTGGTTCTGCTATTGCGGCAATCGATATGGTTAAGGAAGCGGGGGTTAAGAACATAAAGATGATGAACATCGTTGCGGCACCCGAGGGAGTTGCGGCAGTTCATGCGGCTCATCCCGACGTACAGATTTACTGTGCGGCGCTCGACAGAGAATTGAATGAGCATTCCTACATTCTCCCCGGACTCGGTGATGCGGGAGACAGAATTTTCGGAACAAAATAAATTTTACAACAGGATACGGATTAAGACCATGCTAACCGGGGAGTCAGCGGTGCCTTGTAACCTGCAATCCGCTATAGCAGGGGAGAATTCCTTTATTGAGGGGCGCAATTGTGTGGCAGCACCTGCCGATTGGCTATGACGAATGGGTCTTACGCAATTAAAGGCTGCGAATCATGTCAGGTGGGGAACCAAGCAGCATTAAACAGTTTTTTAATGTGCCGTAAGGTTGCCTGTTCTGAGCCTTGAGTCAGGAAAGCGAGCATTTTTGTTGCTTCGATTTAAGGTGCATGGTCTCAATCCGTATCCTGTATTTCTTAAACGGAGTATTTTATGTATCAAGCGTTATATCGCAAATGGCGTCCGCAGATTTTCGACGATGTTGTTGGACAAGAGCATATTACTTCTGTGCTTCAGTATCAGATTGAGCAGAACAGGGTATCGCATGCGTATTTGTTTTGCGGTTCAAGAGGTACGGGTAAAACAACCTGCGCAAAGCTTCTTGCAAAAGCTGTAAACTGCACCAATCTTCAAAACGGAAATCCTTGTAACGAGTGTGAATCCTGCGTTTCTATTAATAACGGAACCTCTCTTGACGTTGCAGAGCTTGACGCTGCATCCAACAATCGAGTTGACGATATAAGACAGCTTTGCGATGAGGTTATATATCCTCCTGCAAATTCAAAAAAACGTGTTTATATCGTTGACGAGGTGCATATGCTCACCCTTCAGGCGTTTAATGCACTTCTCAAAACCCTTGAGGAACCGCCAGAGCATGCAGTGTTCATTCTTGCCACGACGGAATTTCAAAAGGTTCCTCCCACAATTGTGTCAAGATGTCAGCGCTTTGACTTTTCGCGCATAAGAAAGCAAAAAATCGTTGACAGACTTATGACGATTTGTTCGGCAGAGGGAATAAATATTGATAGAGATGCGGCGTTCGTTATTGCTAATTTATCCGACGGCGCAATGCGAGATGCATTGAGCCTTCTTGAGTCTTGCGCTTCTAAGGGCGCGGATATTACAACCGAGTACGTTATAAATCTGCTCGGCCTTACAAACCGCGAACAATTGCTTGAGCTTCTTTATTCAGCTTCAAGACAGAACACCTCACGCGCGCTTGCCTTACTTGAGGAGTTGTATAACAAAAACGGTGATTTGACTACTTGCTTTTCGGAGCTTCTCGATATATGTCGTGACGTACTCGTAATCCAGAACGTTTCGTCTCCGTCAACTTATATTAATGCTTCCGATGATGAGATGGCAAGGCTTCGTGAAATAGCAGAGTCAACTCCCCGCGAGACGTTAAATTATTACGTCAACGTAATTCAGCACTTCATTTCCGAAACGCCTTCCTTCGGAATGAATAAAAAGGCGGCGGCAGAAATCACGGTTATAAAAATGACCTCTCCGTCATCGGTTGAGTCGGTTGAGGCGTTGACCTCGCGTATCGCAATGCTTGAGCGTGCGCTTGAAAATCCGAATTTAATCCCTCAAGCATCTGCCAAGTCCGTTACCGAGAAGAAGGACGCCTCAGCAAAAGAAGAGTCCCCTGAGAAGAAGGAGACCAAGCCTCAAAGACCTGTCGGTAACAAGGATGTATTTGAGCAGGTAAATCAGTTTGTAAGATTATTCGGTGAAAAATCACCGATGAATAAGTTTTTTGTTCAGGATGCGACAGTCCGTAAGGAAGGATGCGTTCTGAAAATATACACCTCTTCAATCGGAGCGTCTACCATTAAGGTTTCGGGTGCTGATAAGATTGCTTTGGAGGTTGCAAAACAGCTTGATCCTTCCATTGAAAGCGTAGAGCTTTTATCGGATGACGGTATTCCCAAAAAGAATACTAAGAATCAGGATCTTGAAGAATTTGAATGATTTTATAAGGAGTTAATTATGAAAGCAAGATTACCTCAGGGAATGGGCGGTGGCCCTCAGAATATGAACGCCATGCTTCGTCAGGCACAGAAGATGCAGGAGGATATGGCAGCTCTCCAGGAGGAGCTGGAGAACAGAGAATATGAGATCAGTGCCGGTGGCGGTATGGTTAAGATTGTTATCAACGGAAAAAAAGAGGTTAAGTCAATCAAGCTTAACGAAGAAATTGTTGATCCCGATGATATAGAAACGCTTGAGGACATTCTTATCGCAGGTGTCAATGAGGCAATCAAGCGAGTTGAAAGTGATGCTTCCGAGGAAATGTCAAAGATTACGGGTTCAATGAATATACCCGGTCTGTTCTGATATGTACACTTTTATTTCTCCGATAGAAAATCTGGTTGAGCAATTCAGACGCTTACCGGGTGTCGGCTATAAATCTGCCGTCAGAATGGCTTTCTCTGTTATAAATATGTCAGAGGAAGAGGTGGATGAATTTGCATCCGCACTTATAAGCGCTAAGAAGGATACGACCTTTTGCAAAATCTGTCATAATATAAGTGATAAAGAGATTTGCGATATTTGTTCGGATGATGAGCGAGACAGAAGTGTAATATGCGTTGTAGAGGATACCAACGACGTTATTGCCGTTGAAAAGGTACGAGAGTTTAAAGGACTTTTTCACGTGCTCGGAGGTGTTATTTCTCCGTCCGACGGAATCGGTCCCGAGCAGCTTAATATCAAGGAGCTTCTTCACAGAATTGATGCGGACACGAAAGAGGTTATAATCGCAACCAATCCGAGTGTTGAAGGTGAGGCTACCTCGCTTTATATTTCAAAGCTCTTAAAGCCTCTCGGCGTAAAGGTTTCAAGGCTTGCTTACGGTATTCCCGCAGGAGCCGAGCTTGAATATACTGACGACCTGACGCTTCTCCGTGCATTAGAAGGCAGACAGGAAATTTAATAAAGGACATAAATCACGATATGAAAAGAAGAGATGCAAGACAAGCGGTTTTTGCTTTAATATTTGATAAAAGCTTTAATCCAGAGACCACTTGTAAAGAAATATTAAAAAACGCTATTGATTGTGAGCACATTGAAGGGTATGATAACGACCCTTACGTTGAGCGCGTATTTTTTGGCGTGTATGACCGTGTAGACGAGCTTGATGCCGAAATTAACGAGGCCTCTCAGAACTGGGATTCCGACAGAATCTCAAGGGTATCCCGTGCGATTTTAAGGCTCGCTCTTTATGAAATCAGGTATGAGGATGATATTCCTACCAAAATTTCCGTAAATGAGGCAATAGAGCTTGCCAAGACCTATGACGATGAAAAAGCCTTTTCGTTTGTTAACGGCGTGCTTGGACGTCTCGGTACTGATTTCGACGACTGATGAAGAGAGCTTTTTTAGGTATTGATACGAGTAACTACACCACCTCCGCGTGTATTATGACGGATGACGGTACGGTTTATGATAAAATTCCTCTGACTGTACGGCTTGGAGAAAAGGGCGTAAGACAGAGTGAGGCTGTGTTTCAGCACACTAAAAATCTTCCGATGCTCTTGGAACGAATCTTTGCTGAGGCAAGAGCCTCTCTCGGTGAGGATATCGGCATATCTGCCGTTGGTGTCTCAGAAAAGCCGAGAAGGGTAGAAGGGTCATATATGCCTTGCTTTCTTGCAGGTGTATCCTCTGCCGTATCAATAGCCTCCGCTATCGGATGTCCGAATTATTCCTTCTCTCATCAGGAGGGGCATATTCGTGCGGCAATTCTTGGCTCGGGGATGGACTCGAGTCTTTCGCATTTTTACAGCTTTCATCTTTCGGGTGGTACTTGTGAGCTTTTAGAGGTTAAAAAAGACGGGCACCGATATGATACTACCGTTGTTGCCGATACAGCCGATATTACTCTTGGACAGCTTATTGACAGGGCGGGTGTTATGATGGGACTTCAGTTTCCTTGCGGTCCTGAGCTTGAAAGATTAGCAACAGAATGCGGTGCTATTCCGAGCGTTAAAATTAAGGGTGCTGATTCAATCAATTTATCGGGCTTTGAGAACAAGGCTGAAAGGATGCTCTCCGAAGGTCTTTCGCATCAGGATATTTCTGCATACGTTTTCGGCGTATGTATCGGAGCAATCAAAACGTTACTTACTGCAAGACGGTTTTATGATTTGCCCATACTGTTTTCTGGTGGCGTTTGTTCAAGTCATCTTATCAAGCACGCAATAACGTCTGCATACGATAAATGTTATTTTGCACCTCCTCAGTATTCCGCCGACAATGCTATCGGTATATGTGCACTTGTGAAAGATATTAATTCCTAAGGTGTTTTATGGAACAGCATATTTTAACGGTAACACAGATAAATGAATATATAAAAGGAATTTTTGACGGCTCGCATTTTTTGAGTGACGTATACGTCAAGGGTGAGATTTCGAACTTTACCAATCACTATAAAACGGGTCATATGTACTTTACTCTCAAGGATGAGGGTGGAGTGTTACGTGCCGTAATGTTCCGATTTAACGCTTCCGAGCTTGCTTTTCTTCCCGAAAACGGAATGAAGGTCATAGCACACGGAAGAATATCATCCTACGCAAAGGACGGGTCTTATCAGATTTACGTTGATTCAATGGAGCCCGATGGAATCGGAGCGCTCTATATTGCGTTTGAGCAATTAAAGGAAAAGCTATCGGCTGAGGGATTATTTGATCCGAAATACAAAAAGCCTATTCCCAAATATCCTTCTAAAATAGGAATCGTAACCTCAGCTACGGGTGCTGCTGTTCGGGATATGATAAACGTATCGAGACGTAGATTTCCTATGACCGAGCTTATTTTGTTTCCTTGTCTCGTTCAAGGGGATAACGCGCCCGAGCAAATTGCTCAGGGCATAAAGTTCTTTAATGCGCGATGTCCCGTAGACACTATAATAATAGGTCGAGGCGGTGGCTCACTCGAGGAGCTGTGGGCATTTAACAACGAAGCCCTTGCGCGCGTAATTTTTGCTTCAAAAATACCGATTATATCAGCCGTCGGTCACGAAACGGATTTTTCAATCAGTGATTTTGTAAGCGACCTTCGTGCGCCTACTCCGTCTGCCGCGGCAGAGCTTGCCTTACCCGATTACGTAAAGGAAAAGGAACACCTTGAGCTTATAAGCTCGGTTATGCGTAAGGATTTATTAGGCAGAATATCTACGCTTCGTGAAAGAATTGAACAAATTTCACGTAAGAGATGCTTGTCGTCACCAAGCGTATTTTTTGACGATAAGCGTATAGCACTTGATAATCTCGCAAACAGACTTTTAGACAAGACTGATGCCGTACTGTCAAGAAAAATGTCTGAGCTTCAGCTTCGCACAGCGTCCCTTGAGGCTCTTAATCCCTTGAAGGTAATCGCAAGAGGATACAGCGCCGTGTACAAATCGGACGGTAAGCTTATTAAGAGCGTTAATGACGTAGCTGTTGATGATGAAATAGAATTTAAGACGGTTGACGGTAGTGTAAGCGCTACTGTAACTCGTATTACGGAGGATTGAATATGTCCGATAAAAAAACAGAAGATATGAAATTTGAAGAGGCTCTTGCTGAGCTTGAAAAAATAGTCGCATCGCTTGAAAACCAGACTGCACCGCTTGATGAGTCAATAACGCTATACGAAAACGGCATTGCGCTTGTCAAACAGTGCTCCAAGCTTCTTGACGATGCTCAACAAAAGGTGGGAATTTTGTCAAGAAATGAATCGGGAGAAGTTGTTGTAAAGCCTTTTTCGACCGAAAGCAACGAATAATTGCATAATTATACATAAAACTTGATTTATTTGGTTTTATATGATACAATAATACAACGAATTTTTTTAAGGAGGCTAAACGGATGGACTTTTTAACCCTTGACGAAGTAAAGAAGCTTTCCGTTGAGGAAGCCTCTGACTACTGTAACTTTCTAAGACGTCACATTGTTGATACGGTTATGGTCACGGGCGGTCACCTTTCGTCAAATCTTGGGGTCGCGGAGATTTCAACCGCATGTGTCAGGGTGTTTGACGTACCAAACGACCTTATCATATACGACGTCGGTCATCAAAGCTATATACATAAGCTTTTGACTGAACGTTATCTTGATTCAGATAATCTTCGTGCCTTCGGTAAGTATTCGGGATTTACGAAGAGAGACGAAAGCATATACGACCCCTTTGGTGCAGGACACAGCAGTACGGCTCTTTCGGCGGCTGTCGGCTTTGCAAAAGCTTCAAAGCTCAAGGGTGAGAATAAGACCGCCGTTGCGATAATCGGCGACGGAGCTTTTTGTACGGGTATGACTTTTGAGGCAATCAACAATATTGACTCGGACGATAAAATTGTAATTATTTTAAATGACAACGAAATGTCGATTTCCAAGAATGTTGGCAGAATGTCTAACTATCTTGTTAAAATCCGCTCGGGTAAAAAGTATTTAAATTTCAAAAGTAAGACCAAAAGATTTGTTTCAAAAATACCTATTATCGGTTCTGCTTTATACCGATTTGCAAGCGCACTCAAGGATGCTTTAAAGCGCCTCGTGGTTAAAAATACGTTCTTTGAAGAGCTTGGAATAGATTATATAGGACCCGCTGACGGCAATGACTTGGAAACGGTTGAACGCCTGTTATATGAAGCAAAGAAAAGAACCAAGCCCGTTCTTATACATCTTTGTACGCAAAAGGGAAGAGGCTTTGAGGATGCTGAGAAGCATCCTGACAGATATCATTCCGTATCTCCAAAGACTTCAGAATCAAACGAGGGCAAAACGTTTTCCGAATACTTTGGCGAAATAGTTGTCAATGAAGCCGTTAATAATAAAAGCGTTATTGCCGTAACTGCCGCAATGTGTGACGGTACGGGACTCAACGGCTTTAAGGCTGCCTATCCCGACAGGTTTTTTGACGTTGGTATTTGCGAGGAGCACGCCGTAACCTTTTGCTCAGCTATGAACGCCGAAGGACTTGTTCCTTATTTTGCTGTGTACAGCACATTCTTTCAAAGGTGCTACGATCAGCTCGTGCACGATTGTGCTCTACAAAATCTTAAAATAATTTTTGCTCTTGACAGAGCAGGTTTTTCGTCCCACGACGGACCTACTCACCACGGAGTTTTTGACGTTGCGCTTTTAATGTCCGTGCCTCATATTACGGTTTATTCACCTGCTACGCTTGATGAAATGAAGTATTCGTTTGATATGGCAAAGGATTGCAACACAGCGGTTGCCGTCAGATACCCAAAGGGGTGTGAATCTGCCGATCTTAAGGATATTTTTAAGGTGTCTGACCTTTCTCTTGATGAGTATAAGACCAGTGACGTGTTATTTATTACATACGGAAAAATCACATCCGAGGTCATTCTTGCCAAGAAATGCCTTGAGGCACTCGGAACAAGCTGTACGGTGCTGAAGCTTCTGAAAATAAAGCCTATTGATTTTGAAACCGTTGAGGCTGTCATTAACAAAATATCTCCGAAGGGGATATTTGTCGTTGAAGAAGGAATACGCTCGTCGGGACTTGGAGAGCATATCTTCGCTAATCTTTCGAGTGGCGTTAATAAGGCTGAAATATATGCCATTGACAATACCTTTATCCCTCACGGAAATTTAAGCCAGCTTTATGATTTTGCAGGCATTTCTGCAAACAAAATTACACAGAGGGTTATTTCATGGATGAAAAAAGCATAACTTCCGTTCGACTTGACGTGTATCTGTTTGAAAACGGTATGTGTCAAAGCCGTGCTCTTGCAAAAAAGCTTATACTTGATTCAAGCGTGCTGATAAACGGCGTTACGGTAACTAAACCCTCGACGGTCGTTCAAGCAGACGATAAGGTTACGTTATGTGAAAACAAGCTCTCACGCTACGTCAGCCGTGGAGCGCTTAAGCTTGAAGCTGCTTTGGATGAGTTTGATATTTGTGTTGAAGGTTATACCTGCATTGATATCGGAGCATCTACGGGAGGCTTTACCGACTTGTTGATACAGCGCGGTGCTTCGCTTGTGTATGCCGTAGAAAACGGCAACGGTCAGCTTCACGAAAGGCTTTTAAACGATAAAAGAGTTGTTTCTCTTGAAAACACCAATGCCCGCACTCTAACGTGCGACATGATACCCGTATGTGATATAGCGGTTATGGACGTATCGTTTGTGTCTCAAACGCTTTTCTATAAAACCGTTTCAGAGCTTTTGAGAAAAGACGGACTCTTTGTTTCTCTTATTAAGCCTCAGTTTGAGGCGGGCAGAGAGCATTTGAACAAAAAAGGCATTGTTAGGGATGTTAAGGTTCATAAGCGTGTTATCGAAAAAATAACCAACGAAGCCGCGCTTTACGGATTTAAAGCGCTTGGTATTATTCCGTCTCCCATTGAGGGCGGTGATGGAAACAAGGAGTATCTTGTCGCTTTCACATATAAAGGAAAGGAGTAAAAGAGTGAAGAACGTAACTGTTATTGCCAACACAAAAAAAGACCCGACACTTGAGGTTACAAAGAAAACAGTTTCTATACTTTCAAAACACGCTGATGCGGTGTATATGGATAAGGCACTTGCTTATGATGCACAGCCCTGCGTAAGCTTTGTCGAAGCTGACAGTCTGTTTGAAAACACCGAAGCGGTTATCACCATAGGCGGTGACGGTACTATTCTTCGGATTGCTCCCGAAATATGCAAGCGTTCTATTCCCGTACTCGGTATCAATCTTGGCAGAGTTGGGTTTATGGCAGAGCTTGAAACCAACGAGCTTGAGCTTATTTCTAAGCTGTTTACCAGCGAGTATATAATTGATTCACGTATGATGCTTGATATCGACGTTGTCAGAAACGGCGTAAAGATACATTCATTTACGGCGCTGAATGAGGTTGTAATAATGAACGGCAGCATTTCAAGAATGATAGAGCTCGACCTCTTTTGTAACGAAAGCTACGTTTCCTCATATCACGCCGACGGTCTTATTTTATCCACTCCGACCGGTTCAACCGCATATTCACTTTCGGCGGGTGGAGCTGTAATAGATCCTTCACTTGAATGTATACTCGTAACACCCGTTTGCGCTCATTCCTTTCATAATTCAAGACCTATGGTTTTTTCAACCTCGTCCGAATTGACGGTTAAGGATGTAAGAGTCTGCGACGAGAATACGTATCTCACTCTCGACGGTAACAGAAACGTTCAGCTTTCCTTTGGTGACAGCGTTCTTGTTAAAAAATCACAATATACGACCGATCTTGCCAGAATTAAAACGACACGCTTCTACAATACCGTATTCACGAAGCTTTCCGAAAGGAGATAATATGAAGGCACAAAGACATGCTAAAATTATTGAGCTTATAAATTCTAATGACATAGAAACACAAGAGGAGCTTACAACACTACTTGGACAAAGTGGATTTGATACGACTCAAGCAACTGTTTCCCGTGATATAAAGGAGCTCCGTCTCATAAAGATTGCTGATGAAAAGGGTAATTACAAATACGCAGTAAAATCAGCCAATGACGAGCTTAAGCTTTCGGCAAAGTTTTCGAGAATACTCGAAGAGACTGTTCTTCGAATTGACGTTTCAACTTCTTTAGTTGTTATAAAAACCTATCCCGCTATGGCTCAGGCTGCTGCTTCAGCGATTGATAATATGAAATGGGACGAGATAGTTGGCACCATTGCAGGTGACGATACGATTTTCGTAGCATTGAAAACTATTGAGGATGCTGAGGTGTTTTGTCAAAAGGTAAGGGAAATTTTGTCAGTATAAAAATCGAAAGGAGCGATGCTTTATGCTCGCATCTCTGCATATTGAAAACGTCGCTCTGATAAAGCGACTTGACATTGATTTCGAAAACGGCTTCAGCGTGCTTACGGGTGAGACCGGTGCAGGCAAATCAATTCTTATCGACTCCATCAACCTTGTGTGCGGAGTCAGAACTTCACGCGATATAATACGGACGGGCGAGGTTGAGTGCTTTGTATCCGCTTTGTTTTTTGTTGAAGACAAGCCTACGCTTGAAGCGCTTTCCGAGCTTGGAGTTCAACCCGACTCCGAGGATGGCTCGATGATGCTGTCACGGCGTTTTAACGCCGACGGACGTTCGGTGTGTAAAATCGGAACACGAACCGTACCCGTATCACTTTTAAAGTCTGTTGCAACTCACTTGATTTCTATGAGTGAACAGCATGATTCCTACAGCCTTTTAAATTCAGAGCTTCACGGCGATTATCTTGACCGTTTTGCTCAGGCAAGTATTGACGGCTTTGAGACAGTAAAGAAAGCTTACGGCAATTCATATTTGCTGTATAAAAAAGCAAAAAGTGACCTTCAGGGAGCAAGGATTGACGAGAGTGAACGCCGTTCAAGACTCGACTTTTTAAGATTTCAATACAAGGAGCTTGAGGCTGCAAAAATCAAGGTCGGTGAAGAAGCACAGCTTATTGCCGAAAGAAACGTTATCAGAAACAGCGAAACCGTAACGAAGGCTATAAAGGGAACTTCAGCTTTGTTGATGGGCTCAGCCAAGCCCGGAATTTACGACCGATTAATTATGGCGTCCGAAAACGTTGAAAAGATTGCTGACGTTATACCCGAAGGTAACGATATCGTCGAGAGACTTGTGACACTTTCGGGGCAGGTACAAGACGTTAACGAGGCGTTGTTAAAATATCTTCCTAAAAATCTCGATGATCCCTCAGCTATGCTTGATAAGATAGAGGATAGACTTGAAACCATTTCAAGTATCAAGGCGAAGTACGGAGAGACCGAGGAAGAGGTAATTAAAGCTTTTGAGGAAATCGCCCAAAAGATAAGCTTCCTTGAGGAATATGAGTTTTCAATTAAGGAGCTTGAGGAGGCAGAGACAAGCGCGCGTAAAGAATGTACCGCTTGCGAAGAAAAGCTACGTTCACTTCGTATAAAAGCCGCCGAGCTTATGTCGGAGCAAATTAACGAGGAGTTTAATTTCCTCGATATGAGTGGCGTGCTCTTTGAGGTCTGCTTTAAACCGCTTGATGAGTTTGATGAAAGGGGAGGAGTTTTTCCTGAATTTTTCGTAAAAACTAATCCGGGAGAGCCGTTTAAGCCGTTGTCCGCTATCACATCGGGCGGTGAGCTTTCACGAATTATGCTTGCACTTATGAAAATTCTTGCAGGCTGTGACAGTATAGGCACAGTCGTGTTCGATGAGATTGATACGGGTGTTTCGGGAAAGACCTCAAGCAAGATTGGTATTTCGATAAAATCACTTTCCCGTGAGCATCAAGTGATTTGTGTAACGCATTCCGCTCAGGTTTCAGCTGTTGCACACCACCATTATAAAATTTCCAAGAATGAAATTGACGGCAGAATGGAGACCTCGGTTGAGCTTCTGCCCGATGATATGAGAGTACAAGAGATTGCTCGTATTTTAGGCGGAGTTACCGTAACCGAGCACACTCTTGAAACAGCACGTGAGTTAATTGCTCAAAGCAAAAATATATAGTATATTATTAAAGAATTGAGGATACAAAAATGACATTATTCGAAGAACTTCAAAAAAGAGGTCTGATTGCACAGACCACAGATGAAGCTGAAATCGCAGAGCTTGTAAATAACGGTAAAGCAGTATTCTATATTGGCTTTGACCCTACTGCCGACAGCCTTCACGTAGGTCACTTTATGGCGCTTTGCCTTATGAAGAGACTCCAGATGGCCGGCAATAAGCCCATCGCGCTTATCGGAGGCGGTACCGCTATGATTGGTGACCCTTCGGGTCGTACCGATATGAGACAGATGATGACAGTCGAGACCATTCAGCACAATTGCGAATGCTTTAAGAAGCAGATGAGCCGTTTTATTGACTTTTCAGAAGGAAAGGCTCTTATGGTAAACAATGCCGATTGGCTTCTTGACCTTAATTACGTTCAGGTGCTTCGTGACGTTGGAGCTTGCTTCAGCGTTAACAAGATGCTTGCCGCTGAGTGCTATAAGCAGAGAATGGAAAAGGGACTCAGCTTCCTTGAGTTTAACTATATGATTATGCAGAGCTACGACTTCTACGCTCTCTACCAGAAGTACGGCTGTAATATGCAGTTTGGCGGCGATGACCAGTGGAGCAATATGCTTGGCGGTACCGAGCTTATCCGTAAGAAGCTTGGCAAGGATGCATATGCAATGACAATCACCCTTCTTCTCAATTCCGAGGGCAAGAAGATGGGCAAGACCCAGAAGGGCGCTGTATGGCTTGACGCCGAAAAGACCACTCCTTACGATTTCTTCCAGTATTGGAGAAACGTTGACGACGCTGACGTAATCAAGTGTATGAAGATGCTTACCTTTATGTCTCTTGATGAGATTGCTGAGTATGAAGTGCTTGAGGGCAGTGAGCTTAACAGAGCAAAGGAAAAGCTTGCTTATGAGCTTACCGAGCTTGTTCACGGTAAGGAGGAGGCTGACAAGGCGCTTGATGCTGCACGAGCAATTTTCTCCTCTAATCAAAACAGCGAGAATATGCCTTCCACTGAGATTGATGATTCCGTATTCGTTGACGGTAAGATTCTCGTTGCGGAGCTTATGACGGTTGCAGGTCTTACGCCTTCTCGCTCTGAGGCTCGCAGACTTATCGTTCAAGGCGGTGTATCCGTCAACGGTGAAAAGGTTACCGACGGCAACGCAGCTCTTGACAAGGAGCTTTTTGCAGAGGACGTCGTTATCAAGAAGGGTAAAAAGGTATTCCATAAGGTAATACTTAAGTAAAATTAAAGCGACGGGGTTTTCCCGTCGCTTAATTTTTTTAGTATTAAATTATTTGTAGAACTTGTCTCGCGCTTCTCTGTATGCCGCAAAGGTTTCTTCAAAATATTCCTTCTTTTCGGGAACAGTCATAAACCAAGGTGCAGTCATATAACCGACAATCTGCTCATCGGGAGCATTGTCACGGAAATACTCGAGAAGGTCATCGTGGTTGTATTTGCATCTGTTGAATACGGATGCGCAGGGAACGTAGAGATAGCCCTCCTTCATAAGAGGGATTGCAACCTCAACGAAGTGAACGAGGAAGGGATCCTCCTCAACGTACTTGTAGCCTCTGTCCTTGTAAATGCCTTCGTTGTAGTAAACCTGATACTCACTTCTGGAATCAATGGGAGTGTAGTGGTCGGGACGGAGTGCATTATAGTGATAAGGCGAAAGAACCATTTCGTCGGGAGCAAATCTCTTCTTGTATTCTTCGGGATGCTCAAAGAGGGGATTGGACCAAGCCCAAGGCATAGCACCCGTATCAGCTACGCAGTCAACAAGGAAGCGTAAATCATGCCAGTACAACTCGCCCTGACGGAATATACAAAGATCGCCCGAGCAATACTGAGCACTTTCCTCGTCCATTCCGATGTGGATATATTCGGGATGGTCAAAAAGCTCGTATACTTCTTTGATTAGATCGTTTGCTACCTTATAGTAATCGGGAGTGGAAACCATTCTTGAGTAAATACCGAGCCACATATCGTGGTTAGTGGAGAAGTTAAGCTTGGGAATGAGAGCGATGCCGAGCTTCTTACAACGTGCAACCTCGTCGCGTACTCTTTTTCTCGTCCAAGCGTCTTTAACTGCAATTTCGGGATGGCTTGCGTATTCAATTCCGTTTCCAACGTCGAGAACGATAGTGTTTATATCCGTCTTGACACATTCGTCAAGAATATAATCCCACATTTCCTCGTCCCATGTGTTAACGTCCTTAACGGAGCTTGACCACATATTTGAATTTAAATGAATAAGTATCGACCACATTTTTTCTGCCATAATAAATACCTCCGATTAGCAAAATTTTGGTGGATGCTTCTTTAATGCGAGTATATCATAAACGCTAATAAAAAGCAACAGTTTTTTGTTATGAATAGAATTTTTCTTTAGCGATTTTGAACGCCTCAAAGGATTCCTCGATATATTCACGACCCGTTTCAACGAGAGAGTGCCAGGGCGCTGTCATAAATCCGACTATCTGCACATCGTTTGCGTTGTCGCGGAAATACTCAACGAGGTCCTCGTGGTTATATTTACATCTGTTGAAAACCGACGCACAAGGTACGTAGCGATAGCCTCCCTCCATAAGAGGAATGGCAACCTCCATAAAGCGAACGAGGTACGGGTCCTCCTCAACGTACTTAAAGCCGCGGTCCTTATAAATTCCCTCGTTGTAATATACCTCGTATTCGCTTCTTGAGCTTATTGGAGTATAGTGATCGGGGCGGAGCGCGTTGTAGTGATACGGTGAAAGTATCATCTCATCGGGTGCAAATCTCTTCTTGAATTCCTCGGGATGCTCGAAGAGGGGATTCGACCAAGCCCACGGGGTAGCACCCGTATCCGCAACACAGTCAACTATGTAGCGTAAATCGTGCCAGTACAATTCACCCTGACGTATGCAACAAAATTCTTTTTTGCCACAGTATTGAAGGCTTTCCTCATCCATACCGATGTGGATATACCTCGGATGGTCAAAAAGCTCGTAAACCTCCTTGATTATGTCATTGATAACGTGATAGTAGGTGGGAGTAGATATCATTCTTGAATATACCTTGAGCCACATACAGTGATTGGACGAGAGGTTAAGCTTAGGAATTAGCGTGATACCAAGCTCCTTACAGCGAGCAACCTCGTCGCGTACTCTTTTTCTTGTCCAAGCATTTTTTAGCGAAATTTCGGGATGCGTTGCATATTCTATGCCGTCTGCAACGTCAAGCACGATGGTATTGATTCCCGTTGTAGATGCCTGCTTGAGTATATATTCCCAAAGGTCCTCGTCCCAGTTGAGCGTATCCGTAAAGGTTCTCGTCCACATATTAGGTGTTAGGTGAATAAGAATTGACCACATTTTTTCAGACATATTCAGTCCTCCCGAAACAGTATTTATATACCTTTAGTTTATCACATCTTTTAACTGCAAGCAATTGTTTTCAGAAAAATAGTCAAAAATGTTATAAAAAGGGGAAATAAATATAAAGTCACCGACCCGAAAGGGTCGGTGTTAAATAATTAATAATAGAATTTTTCCTTTGCGGTTTTAAAGGCTTCAAAGCTTTCCATAAAGAAGTCACGAAACTCCGGAATAACCTTTTTCCAAGGGGCAGTCATATAACCGAGAATCTGCTCGTCTGGTGCGTTATCTCTGAAATACTCAATAAGGTCATCGTGGTTGTATTTGCATCTGTTAAAAACCGATGCGCAGGGGACGTATACGTATCCCTCTTTCATTAACGGAATAGCCCTCTCGATGAATTGAACAAGGTACGGATCTTCCTCTACGAATTTTATACCCATATCCTTATATTTACCCTCACTGTAATAAACGAGATATTCACTTCTTGATTCGATGGGAGTAAAATGCTCAGGTCGGAAGGCGTTGTAATGATAAGGGGAAATTATCATTTCATCCGGAGCAAAATGTGCTTTAAATTCATCAGGGTGGTCAAATAACGGACTCGACCATATCCAAGGCTTTGCGCCGAGATCTGCAACACAGTCAACGAGATAACGTAAATCGTGCCAGAATAATTCTCCCTGTCGGAAGGAGCAATGCTCGCGTCCTTCGGTATACTGAGCACTTTCTTCATCCATGCCTAAATGGAAGTATTTTGGATGCTCAAATAATTCGTAAAGCTCTCTTATCAGGTCATACGCCACTCGGTAGTATTGCGGTGTAGAAGCCATTCTTGAATATACTCCAAGCCATCTGTGGTGATTGGTTGAAAAATTGAGCTTGGGTATAAGGGTTATGCCGAGCTCACGGCATCTTTTGATTTCACGTCTCATTCTGTTGCGAGTCCAAGCTCCTTTTAAGGCAAGCTCGGGATGTGAGCCATATTCGAGACCGTCGTTAACGTCAAGGACGATTGTGTTAATTCCTGTCCATACGCATTTTTCGAGAACCGTGTCCCAAAGCTTCTCATCCCATTGAAGCTCGTGATAAATGTTTGCTGACATATTTGGACCGAGCTGAATGAGTATTGACCACATTTTATCATTCATAATCAGTTACCTCTTTCGGAAAATTTTTTATCGGCAAACTCTATAAGTCTTAACCAATCCTCGCGACCGTAAT
The DNA here is from genome assembly GCA_017439965.1 of Clostridia bacterium. Taxonomy (GTDB): domain Bacteria; phylum Bacillota; class Clostridia; order Oscillospirales; family SIG627; genus RGIG6353. Next base: position 22,389 of record JAFSID010000078.1, read on the forward strand.
AGTGAGGACCGCGACGAAGGTGATATCCGATGCTACCTTCAAAGTACTTTTCTCCGATTTCTGCAAATCTTCCGTTGTGAATAAAGCCCTTCACACCGTCGTTTTCAAATACGGGTGAGGAAGCTACACAGCAAAGCATTTCGGATTGCGGGTCCGCCCACCAGTCCTCGTCGGCCGAACCAATAAGCACAAATCTCGGAGATATAGAGCCTACGAGATAGTGCTGGTCATACGGGAGAAGAGACTCATCCGTTGGTCTTTCATTAAAGGCAGGCGTAAACCAATGAGGAAAAATTCTGCAAATAGGCTCTTTTCGTTCTCCTCCCTTGTCCCTTGATATTGCTGCGCCCATACATCCTGAATCGTTAGAGTATGCAAGCTTGAAGCGTTTGTCGGTAGCCGCTGCAAGAAGAGCGGTTTTGCCAAGTCTTGAATGACCGCAAACACAAGCTCGTGACATATCGAGCTTGGAATTCGTTTCTGCCCAATCAAGTATTCTTTGTGATGCCCACGCCCACATAGAAAGCTTTCCGCAATCATACGGATTTCTGATGCCGTTTTCAAAGAGAACTGAGCACAAGCCGCTTTCATACTCGTCTTTGTCAAGCGTGATATCGTTATAATGTACAGAAAGCACAGCGTAACCGTGGTCGATAATCTCTTCTATCGGCAAATATCTGTCGGGTACGTCCGGTCTGAAATTGATAAAAACAAAAAAGGGATGCGGTCCTTCGCCGTTTGGAATTGATGCCGTAAAAGGAAATGTAAAAGTCTTACCGTTGATTTCACAGCTACATTCGATCTTATTAATAGTTGCGTTTCCCGTACAGAATGGGCTTACAAGATAATCACTTATCGTCCATTCAATCTTTTCGGGCTTTGGCGGTAAGTATCCGTATTGCTCCTTCACAATGATATCGAGCATTTCTTCTTTGCTTTTTATAGGAGGAAGTGCTCTTTTTTTGAGTTCATCGTATATCATATCGTTAAACCTCCTTTTTTTATAATTATATATTATATATTTGCTATTTAACAGTGTTAAAATTGCCATAATTATTATAAAAATTGACAAAAAGCCACAAGAAATATCTTGTGGCTTTTTGGTAACGATTGTTATGCGTGCTGTCTTTCGGAAACAAGGTGCTCTCTGTTTCTGAACAGAAGAGAGATACACCAAAGTGCTGAAAGACCAACGAGAACAAATATTACTCTCGTGATTATCTCGGCTGAGCCTCCAAAGAGGTAGGATACGAGGTCGTACTTGAAAAGACCTACGCTACCCCAGTTAAGACCGCCGATTATCAGTATAATCAATGCTATTCTGTCAAGCATATTCGGACCGTTCCTTTTAATGTTTTGCAGTCGTTCTGACCGCAAAAATATTATGACCCGATATAATTATTTTATTCGCTTATAAGCGGATGCGTTCTGAGAAAATCTATCCAGATATTATAGCCTGATTCGTTAATGTGGATACCGTCGTCACTACTGCAATACTCAAGCTTCAAATATCCGTCCTCACCCTTGAGAGCGGGCGCTGAATTAAGGAAGTGAAGGTCTTCACTGTATGCAAGTATTAGAAGAAGCAAATTGGAGCGGTTTATTAGAACGTTCGTGAATTTTTTGAAGGTGCAGGTGGTGGCAATAGGTGAAATACTTTGAATGATTATTTCGCAGTCGGGACACGCTTCTTTAACGGCTTTTATGAGCTTTGTGTAATAGTTCAGGAAGGTTTCCTCTGACATAATACTGATTGCATTTGCGCCGAAGGTTAAAACGGCTCTTTTAGCATCAAGTTTTGACAACGCATCTGGAAAGTTAACAAGCGTTCCGTCCTCAAGCTCGATTAATGTTTTGTCAACTGCATCCATTGGATTTATAGAGCCTTTTGCAATTACCATATCTTTGGGATGGTTACCGAATACTCCGAGACCGAGCGAAACAGAGTCTCCGAGATATGCGGTTGAATTTTGATATTCGTCTCCTGCATCCTCGGATAACTGTAGCTGTACCTCGTCCAATATTCCGTCGAGAGTGAAGCCTGTCAGAGACGTGTCTACGTTCATCGAATCGGCAAGCGCGATGATTTCCTCAACGCTTGAGGGCTTTTGGTATTCAGGCTCTTCGGGAGATTTCTCAGTCACTTCTTCGGCATCGGACGTGTCAGGCTCTTCAAGGCTCGGAGAGGATGTGACGGGTACTTCATCAACGGGAGGCTCGTTTTCCTCAACGCTTGTACATCCGACAAGAAAAATACAAATAAGTGTGATTAAAATAATAATTCTTTTCATATTGTTACCTCGCATTCAAGCTTGTCTACTGTTATTTTAAATACTCCGCTTCCAACGGCTTTTTTCATATTTAAGTCTATATAGGAAATATCGTCATCGTTCAGAGTGAACGTCAATTCACGCTCTTCACCGGGCTCGTATTCCTTCTTTGCAAATCTCCTTAAACGCTTTACAAACGGAGTTGTACTGCAAAACTCCTGAGAAACGAACACAAGGCTTGTCTCCTTTGCCTTTACGTTGCCGATATTCTTAACCTTGAAGGATACGTTTATACCATTGTCGGACCTTACGGCAGTCAAGTCACTGTATTCAAATCTCGTGTAGCTTAAGCCGTAGCCAAAGGGGAAGAGTGCTTCGGGAGAATCAAACACATAGTCTCGTCCCGGGGATTTTACGGAGCCGTGCTTATTGTAATAGCCTCGCGCTGATACCTTGTAATTGTAGTAGCAGGGGATATGTCCCGTGCTTCTCGGGAAGGAAATAGGAAGCTTGCCGCAGGGGACTGTGTCTCCGTAAATCGCATCGCATATTGCATATCCGCCAAGCTCACCTGGATACCACGCTGCAATGACCGAATCAACGAGCTCAAGCTCTTCCGTTATTGCGTAAGGACGCCCCGACGTGAGTACAAGTACAACGGGCTTTCCCGTCTTCTTAAGGGCTTTTATCAATTGCTTTTGTGCATCGGGAAGCTCAATTGAGGACATATCAAAGCCCTCTCCCGAGGTTATTGCCGTGTCACCGTTTTCTTTGCCCCATCCGATTCCACCGAAGAAGCAGGAATTGTCACCAACTACCGCAACTATAACGTCACAATCCTTTGAAGCTTTTTCTATTTCTTCAAGCTCGTCGGCTATTACCTCGGCAATATACGTTCCCTTGATATATTTAAGCTTATCTCCGAGCTTTTCTGCAAATGCACGCTTTACGGTTACGGTGTATTCAACAGCATTGTTTGGAGAATAGTCACCTGTTTGTGAGATGTCGGCGCAAGGACCAACGAGCAAAACTTTCTTATCATTTGATATTGGCAAGGTTGAGCTGTCGTTTTTTAAAAGAACAAGCGTTTCATCTGCAACCTTTTTGCTTAATTCAAGTGATGCTTTACAACGAATATCGTTAAGAGAGTCCGTTTTTGCATAAGCGTCTTCAAAAAGCCCGAGCTTGAATTTAACCGTAAGTATTCTCCTGACCGCTTTGTCTAAAAGCTCTAAATACTTTTCATCGTATCTTATTGAATCGAGAAACTCGTCACAGTAAGCGTATTTAACGGGAGCCTCCATATCGAGACCTGCGTTGAGCGAAAGTCGTCCTGCTTCAACTCCGTCGCGCGCAACGTGATGCATAAAGTTCATCATACCCGTTGCACCGTAGTCAGATATTGTAAAACCGTCAAATCCGATTTCATCGCGTAAGAGGTCAGTTAATAAAAATCTCGATGCGTGTACGGGAATTCCGTCAAGCTCACTGTAGGCGGGCATAACCGATAGTGCCTTGCCCTCGCGACAGCAAATCTCAAACGGCTCAACCGCAATTTCACGCATTTCACGTTCTCCCATGTGAACAGGGGAAAGGTTTAAGCCACCCTCGGGAGTGCCGTGCGCAATATAATGCTTAAGAGTGGCGGATACCTTCTGTGATTGCAAACCCTTAACGTAGGCAACTCCGAGACGCGAGGTGAGATATGGGTCTTCGCCGTAGGTTTCCTCAACACGCCCCCAACGAGGGTCGCGCGCTATATCAAGGTCGGGAGCAAAGGTCTGACGTATTCCCGAGACGTAAGCCTCATGTCCGATTACCGTTGCCATTTTTTCGACAAGCTCTTCGTTGAAGGTTGCACCGATTCCGATTGATTGCGGAAACACGGTTGAATAATCCTTCATAAGACCGTGAAGTGATTCGTATGCGATTATGAGCGGAATACCGAGTCTTGTTGATTTCGCCATATCCTGAAGCTTGTTAACGTCCTCTGCAGAAAGCGTTTCTCCCCACATACCTCCAATGCTATTCTTAGGGAAGTCACCGTTTTTGACGACTGAGTCAATATAATCTGTGTCAGCAGTCAAAAACATCTGGGCAAATTTTTCCTCTAAGGTCATTTTTGACATCAGGTCATTTACTCTGTCTTCGATGCTTGCGTTTTTATCCTTATATATTTCCAATGTATTTTCTCCTTATATTGTTGCTTTATAAAATTATAATATACCGTATTTTTTTTGTCAATGTTTCTTGATAAAAAACGCTTTTTTTCGGAATGTATTATAAAAACATTGACATTGCAAAAGATTTTAGATAAAATAATATCGCTTTATATGAAGGGAGTGTTACGTTATGAAGGAAATGCTTGACGTATATGATATAAACGGAAATAAAACGGGAGAGGTGGTGGAGCGTTATCACCATCAGATAGAAGGTAATTATTATCTTTGTATTCACGCTTATATTGTAACCTCCGACGGTAAATATATTTTACAAAAGCGTTCTATGGAGAAGAAATATTTCCCGGGTATTTGGGATATTACCTGCGGTGCCGCCGATGCAGGTGAGGACAGCTATACTGCCGCTTTGCGAGAGGTAAAGGAGGAGCTTGGACTTGAGCTTGAGGGCTATGAATACAGACTTGTCGGCAGAAATATATATTTTGATTGCTTGAACGACGTCTATTTCTTTTATACCGATTATTCGGTTGAGGATTGCGTATTGGATCCTGCTGAGGTAATGGAGGTTAAGAGCGTTGATGCAACAGAGCTTTTGAGCTTTATCAACGAGTCTCCGTTTAAGAGTACGGAATATTTCGCAATGATTAAAAATGAAACTGAACGTGTAAGATAATCAAAGACCGTTAAAACAGATTCGCTGCTTTAACGGTCTTTTTGTTAAAACTAATATATTATGTTTACGAGAGTATCAAGCGCGTCCGTGATTACCCATTTTCCTTCTTCCTTGATACATTCAAGCTGTATCGTACATTCATCGAACATATCGTTATGATGTTCGTATTCGTCAAGATATCCGTCGTAGGATATTGAATTGTAGGAATACGTAAGGGTCACAAGAATTGTAAATTCATTTTGATTTAGCGCAAAATCGTTTGGATATATTATGTTTGCAGTTGATTCGAGAAAACAGATATCACTTAAGCCTGAAGTCAATTCGCCTCTTGTGAATATATCATACAGCTCGTTGTAGTCGTTTTCAAAGAAGTTAAGTGTTTCTTCGTTTTGAGAAAGCATATATTTGACCGCGTCGAAATCCTCTCCGTCCTGAAGAGCATAATAGTATTTTTGAATGAATGATTCACCAAGCTCTTTGATTTCGATTTCGTTTTCGTCGTTTAATTTAAACTCTCGCAAAATATACGGCTCCTCGGACGGTGTTAAAGTGTCCTCATAAGGTAGCGTATAGTCGGTTGTAACGGTAATATCGTATTCATTATCAAATACGTTTACGAAGCAGTAATTATCATATATGTCATCATAGTACTCAAAATACGTAATCGGTGTAATGCGCTCGTATTCTGCAAAGGATACACCGTCCTCAATTAAGCTTGCGTCATATTCCTTTTCAATCAGCCCCTCATTTACCTTGTAGCTGTTATCAAGAGAAGTGCCGTTAATTACGACGTCGGCATTGTGAAGAGTTACGAAATAAAGAAGAGGCTCGGACACGCTTTCAATCTTGATTTTGTACGTATCAAATAAGCCGAGTGCTTTTTTTGATTGCTTTACAAGCTCAAGTGTTTCTTGCTTGTCTCCGTAGCTGACAATATAAGTGTTAGTGGATTTTTTCTTGACTTCAAAAGAGTCAATTTTTTCAAATTTGTTAAACTCGGCAGAGTCAAGATAAGCGTCAAGTGAATTAAATGGGCATTCGGATTTCTCTGGAATATCAAAATAGCTGTAATATTTGTCAAGCTCCATATTTGCGCGGTATGTGAAAATTCTTTCAAGCATTGCTTCTTGAGAATAGTATTTGCTAAGGAGTACTGCACCGACAACGACAACCAAAAGTATTGCGATTACTGATAATGATGCGGAAATAATCTTTTTTTTCACTTTTTTCATTTTTATGACCTCAAAAGTTTAGTAAATTTTTGCAAAGGTATTTTCAAAATCTATAATATATGATACAATAAAGTTATGAATTTTTCAATATTAATTATTTGTTTGCGGAGAAAAAAGTGAAAAAACTTTTGAAATACTTTTCTGATTATAAAAAAGAGGTCGTACTCGGTCCTGCCTTCAAGCTTCTTGAGGCGTTATTTGAGCTTTTTGTTCCTTTTGTGGTTGCTTATATTATAGATATAGCAATAAAGCATTCGGACAAAAAATCTGCTGTCATTTTGTCCGTAGCACTTGCGTTGCTTGGAATAATAGGCTTTGTTTTTTCTGTAACTGCTCAGTATTTTGCCGCAAAGGCATCCGTAGGATTTGCTTCAAAGCTTAGATCTGCGCTCTTTTCACATATTCAAAAATTTTCCTTTGAGCAGCTTGACAGACTCGGTACCCCAACTCTCCTTACGCGTATGACGAGTGACGTCAATCAAATACAGACTGGAGTAAATCTTTCACTTCGTTTATTGTTGCGTTCACCGTTCGTTGTATTCGGCGCGGCAATTATGGCGCTCGTCATAAGCCCGAGAATATCTCTTATTTTTTTAGGTGTTATCGTAGCGCTTTCAATCGTTGTGTTCGGAATTATGCTTGTGACGATGCCTATGCATAAAAGCGTTCAGTCAAAGCTTGACGGTCTTACTCTTGCTTCCAAGGAAAACCTTGTTGGCGTCAGGGTCATTCGCGCATTTTGTAAGGAAAAAAGCGAGAGAGATGATTTCGACCTTATGAACGAGGCTTTTGTTTCGGCTCAAAAGAGGATGGCAGGTGTTTCGTCTCTTACAGGCCCTATTACGCAGGTTATCGTCAATCTCGGCGTGATATTACTTGTGCATAAGGGGGCTATATCCGTTAACGTCGGCTTGTTGACTCAAGGCTCTCTTATCGCTTTGTATAACTATATGTCACAGATACTCGTTGAGCTTGTTAAGCTTGCAAATCTGATTGTTACTATTTCAAAATCGCTTGCTTGTGCTTCAAGAATTTCTTCAGTTCTCGATATATCTCCCGAAAACACACACGGCGACGAGACTCTGTCTTGTGACGGGGCAAGTGTCAGCTTCGAAAACGTATCCTTTAAGTATGAAGGAGCGTCGGAATATTCAATTTCCAACGTTTCATTTAATGCCGAGGCAGGACAAACCGTAGGTATTCTCGGAGGTACAGGTGACGGTAAATCAACCCTCGTAAATCTTATTCCGAGGTTTTATAACGCAACTGACGGAAGGATTCTTATAAACGGCATTGACGTTCAAGCGCTTTCTCCCGAATCTCTTCGTGATTCAGTCGGCTTTGTTTTTCAGCGTGCGACCTTGTTCTCGGGAACGGTTAGGGACAACCTTACTCTCGGAAACCCAAATGCTACCGAAGAGGACTTGCTTGATGCACTCAAGCTTGCTCAGGCGTATGATTTCATTACTGAAAAGGGCGGTCTTGACGCTGTTGTTGAGCAAGAGGGAAGAAACTTTTCGGGTGGACAGAAGCAAAGGCTCACTATTGCCAGAGCGCTTGCTAAAAAGCCCAAAATACTGATTTTTGACGATTCTTCATCAGCGCTTGATTATCTTACCGAGTCAAAATTGAGAAAGGCACTGTCATCACTTCCTTATTCTGCCACTCGCTTTATCGTATCCCAAAGAGCTTCTTCCGTTATGACAGCCGACCTTATCGTTGTTCTTGAGGACGGTGAGGTTGTCGGATGCGGTAATCATACGGAGCTTATGAAATCGTGTGATGCCTACCGTGAGATATATGAGTCTCAGTTCGGAAAGGAGGAGTCAAAATGAAGGATAAGAAAACCCTGCGTCTTGTGTTAAGCTACGTTTCAAGACACGGAATAGCTCTGTTCCTTTTGATTCTTTTCTCTTTAGCGTCCGCGCTTGCGACCTTGTTTATCCCGATTTTTGTCGGAGATGCGATTGACTCTATTATTGACGTTGGTGACGTTAATTTTGCACTTGTTAAGGATGCACTTGAAGTTATACTTTTACTTGCTTTGGCTGTCGGCGTTTCTCAATGGCTTACGAGCTTTATCGGAAACAGAATTACCTTTCTTGTTGTGCGCGATATCAGACGTGACGCCTTTAGCAAGCTTCAGGTGTTACCCCTTTCGTATCTCGACAGTCACAGACACGGCGATATAGTAAGCAGAATTATTTCGGATGCAGAGCAGTTTGCGGACGGTCTGCTTATGAGCTTTACACAGCTTTTTACGGGTGTTACCACCATCATCGGCACCTTCGTTTTTATGCTTTTGTTAAACGTTAAGATAACCGTTGCGGTTGTAGTGCTTACTCCTTTGTCGCTTCTGTTAACCTCGTTTATAACAAGGTTTACCTATTCGATGTTCAAGGAGCAATCCGAGGCAAGAGCTGAAATTACCTCTAACGTTGACGAGCTTGTCGTTAACCAGAAGCTTGTACGCGGCTTCAATTACGAGGTCAGAGCCGAGGCAAAGTTTAATAAGTCTAACGACAGACTAACCAAGGCTTCTACAAGGGCAATATTCTACTCCTCGCTTGTCAATCCTTCGACTCGTGTAATTAATAATATTATTTATGCCGTTGTTGCATTACTTGGAGCCTTGACCGTTATAGGCGGAGGAATGACGATAGGAGGGCTTACCTGCTTTTTGAGCTATGCAAGTCAGTTCGCAAAGCCGTTTAACGAGATTTCGGGGGTGTTCGGAGAATTACAGAATTCCCTTGCTTGCGCTTGCAGACTCTTTGAAATGATTCACGAAAAGGAAATTGAGGAAAACGGCACTCTCGACACCTTCGTAACCGAAGGAAAGGTTGAATTTGATAAGGTCGATTTTTCCTACAATCCAAATAAACCGCTTATAACCGATTTGAGCCTTAAGGTAAATCCAGGTATGAGGGTAGCCATCGTAGGTCCTACGGGCTGCGGTAAAACCACTCTTATAAATCTTATAATGAGGTTTTACGACCTTAACGACGGCTCAATTTCCTTTGACGGCGTGGATATATCTACGCTTACAAGACAAAGCCTTCGTTCTAACATTGGAATGGTGCTTCAGGATACCTGGATCAAAAACGGTACAGTCCGCGAGAATATTTCACTCGGCAATGAAAATGCAACTCTTGACGAGGTAATTACCGCGGCAAAATCCGCTCACGCACATAATTTTATTAAAAGATTGCCTCAAGGCTACGATACCGTTATCTCAAACGATTCGGGTGATTTATCTCAGGGTCAAAGACAGCTTTTATGTATCAGCCGTATTATGCTGACAAACCCCGATGTTTTGATACTCGACGAGGCTACCTCGTCAATTGATACCCGTACGGAAATGAAGATTCAGGATGCCTTCTCTAAGCTTATGAAGGGAAAAACAAGCTTTATCGTGGCGCACCGCTTATCTACCATCAAGGAGGCTGATTTGATACTTGTTATGCGTGACGGCTCGGTTATAGAGCAGGGAACACATAACGAGCTTATCAATAAGGGTGGATTTTACGCCACGCTTTATAACAGTCAGATGCCGTTTAATGAAGAGGAATAGAATATGAAAAATCAATTCGACAGTGAGCTTTGTGAAATAGTCGGAGCTTTTTACGAAAAGTCTAAAATCGGAATAATTGACAACGATGCCTTATGCCTCGTTGCACGTTGGCAAAAATATCTTTCAAGGGAGCATTATGAGTGTACCGACGAAATGCTTGAATGTCTTGCTAAAATGTATCCGTCCGATGAGTTTCGCAGTAACATCGACGTGTTCGGAGAAGGTACCGCTGATTATATGAGCCGCGCGATATTTGAATATCTTGACCAAAAAAAGAGCTCCTCAAATTGAGGAGCCCGAAAGCTTTACCGATACGTCGGAGGAGGTAATTGTTTCCGTTCTTCCGTCTGCGTGCTTTACTGTTAATCCGCAACGGTCGTCAATTCCCAAAACCCTGACCGTTTCGCCGTTTGGAAGAAGTACGTCTTTTCCCGTGAGATACGACCTTTCTCTGTACGTTTCTACAAAATCTGTGCTCGGCAAGTCCTTGTAGACCGATATTACCGAGGATATAATCTCCGCAGTGAATTTTTCTTTTGAGCCGAAGTCTGCTTCGCTTTTGAAAAGAGCATCTGCTATATTTGAGATTTCATCGGGAAAGCCGTTTTCGGACTTTACAAGATTTATTCCGATTCCTATTACAGCCCAATCGGTTTTTCCGTTTGAGTTGAAGGCGGATTCTGTCAGTATTCCGCAGACCTTTTTTGATTTGACGTATATATCGTTTACCCATTTGATTTGAGATTCGATTGAGTATTTGTCGAGAAGCGTGCTTATTCCTACGGCTACCGACGGAGTTATGAGGAAAGCGTCCTCAAAGCAAAAGCTCGGGCGCACTATTATGCTCAGATAAATCCCTGTGTCTTTAGGAGAATAAAAGCTCCTTCCGAGTCTCCCTCTGCCCGCAGTCTGTCTGTCGGCTGTGACAATCGTAAGCTCACTTGCGCCGTCTCTTGCAAGCGTTTTTGCAAACGTGTTCGTTGAATCTATTTCCTCAAAGCAATAAACCGTTGAGGAAAGCTTATGACCTTCAAGCTCTTTTTTTAATAGAGTTTTATCCATTTTAACTCCTTTTGTGAGGTGTAGTATGAAAAAGAAGAAATGTACCAACTGTGAATCGTGTATGAATTACGTATGGGATGATGAAGCGGGAGAATCCGTCTGTATGGCTAATCTTGACGAGGATGAATATCTTCGCTTTCTTCAGTCCTCATACGATTCCTGCCCGTTTTATCAGCATTACGACGAATATAAAATCGTTCAGCATCAGAACTGATTCACCGTATTTTCTTTCCGTTGAGTATTGCCGAGACCAGCTTGTCTCCCACGTATTCAAGCTTTAACGAAAAGAATGGTTCGTTTGTTTCAAGTAATTCAAGAAAGATGTAATCTCCTTCCCATGCGGGCAGGGAATACATCTTTTCTTTTTTTACCCATTCAAGCACTCCTTCGTCGCATTCCTTTAAGTCTCCCTCAAAACTGCACGACTTAAACAGATGCATATATTCGGTTTCATATTCATCGGATACAAAGGTTACGATTCCTCGGTATGAAATATCCGTAAGCGTAAGTCCCGTTTCCTCAAAGGCTTCTCGGATAACACATTCCTCGGGAGATTCCTTGTCCTCAAATTTTCCGCCTATACCTATCCACTTATCTTTATTCATATCGTTTTCTTTTTTTATTCTGTGCAGCATAAGGTAGGAGGAATCCTTTTCGATATAACATAGGGTTGTATTTCGCATTTTTAATCTCCTTTACGAATAATCGTAATTTACACTTGACTAAATTACGAAAATGAGTTATAATAATTGCTGAGAAGAGGGATATAAATGAATTTAAGAGACAAGAAAATAACTGACGATAAATATTACGACTCGTTACAGATAACGTCGGATAGGGTGGTGCTGCATTCTGACCTTAATAATTTTTTTGCATCGGTAGAAGCTCTTTATCAGCCGTCGCTGAAAAACGTTCCTATGGCGATTTGCGGTAACGAAAAGGAAAGGCACGGAATAATCCTTGCCAAAAACGATTTGGCAAAGCGCTACGGAATAAAGACGGGAGAAACGGTAAAGAGTGCCCGTGAAAAGTGTCGGGAGCTTGTAACCTGTAACTCGCGGTATCCTGAATACGTTGAGTATTCAAGGGCTGTAAGGAGCGTTTATTTACAGTACACACCTCGAGTTGAGCCATTTGGTATTGATGAGGCGTGGCTTGACGTTTCCGCATATGCGGGACGCGGAAGAGGTCGTCTGTTTGAAAATGCAGAGGCGCTTGCCGATGAAATAAAGAGCAAGGTGTTTAAGGAAACGGGCTTGAAGGTGTCGGTTGGCGTAAGCTTCAATAAAGCCTTTTCAAAGCTCGCCTCTGATATGAAGCGTAAGAATATTCCGACAGTTATTTCTCCCGATAATTACGAGCTTATAATAGGCAAGATTCCCGCAAGGGATATGATTTACGTAGGACGGCAAACAAACGAGCTTCTAAAACAAAACCGTCTTTTTACCTTATCTGACGTTGCAAGGCATAAACGTAGCTATCTCGGAGAGCTTTTTGGCAAAAAAGGTGAAAACGTATGGGATTTTGCCAGAGGTTATGATTTTTCTCCCGTCAGCGTATATACTGTAAAGGAGGACACGAAATCGGTATCAAACAGCCGTACTCTGCCGTATGACGTTACGACCGTAGAGGAGGGGGAAAGCGTATTGTTCTCACTTTGTGAGAGTGTTATAGAACGAATCAGAGAAAGGCGTATGGGCTGCAGAACCGTGCGTATATATATCAGAACGTGTGACCTGAGTACGATGACGAGACAGTCGAAGCTTGAAAAACATACGGATTCTCTTTTTGAGGTGTTTTCGGAGGTGTCGCGACTTTTTCGTGAGAATGCAAAATTTTCAAAATCCATAAGAAGTCTTGGCGTGGCTCTTGAGGACCTGGATAGTATGGCAATGTTTCAAATGAACGTTTTTGACAAGGAAAGAGATTTGAAAAGAGCTGAAATTGATATGATGCTTGATAAGCTGAAGGCTGTATACGGTGATAAGAGCATTTTCAGAGGAAGCTCACTTATGAAGAAGGAGCTTTCAGAGTTTAACAAAAAGCATCCTGCGTTCAATCACAATCTTTAACGCTTCCATTTTATCATACATTTTTAAAAAAATAAATAGTTTAAAAGGAATTCGTGTTCACGAATTCTTTTTTTGGGTCATAAAGGCTTTTGAAGAGCATAAAATCAAGTAAAGGGGTGAGGATGTGATAAAACGATTGAGCTCAATGCTGCCGATAAATATATCAGAGCTGATAGGACGGCTGGATAAGGCTCTTGTGGATTCTATATGTGAAATAAGATTGAGAGAAAATGCTCCGCTATCGGTTTCAACCTATACTAAAAACTTGATGCTTGATAAAAGTGGGAATATATGCCGTGATATATGTGATTCCGTTGTATGTACATCCAAGGACGTTGCGTATCTTGTTAACAGGCTCTGTGAGGGCTCTGTATACAGATATATGTCAACCTTAAATTCGGGATACATAGTAACTCCCGAGGGGATAAGAGCAGGAATATGCGGTGAATGTATATACGATGGCGCTCGAATATCTGCCGTAAGCCGTTTTACATCCGTTAATCTGAGAATACCGCACGAAATCGATGGGGTGGGAGATAGCATTTGCAGGTATATGTCAAAAAAACCGCATGCCTCGGTTTTGCTGTGTTCACCTCCAGGATACGGAAAAACGACAGCTATACGCTCAATTGCAAAAGGGATTGCAACGGGGCGTTTTGCTCCGCCGAGAAGAGTGGCGGTAATTGATGAGAGAGGAGAGATATTACCGAAGGGCAGTGTCGGATTGATCGACAGGTTTTCGGGATATAGAAAAAGTGACGGTATAGAGATTGCGACAAGACTCTTTTCACCTGAGCTTATAGTTTGTGATGAAATAGGGCACAGTGATGACGTTAATTCCTTGCTGGCTGTTCAAAATAACGGCGTACCGTTACTTGCAACAACACACGGAGAAAGCTTTGACGGAGTAATGCGGAGGCCTAATATAAAAAAGCTAATGGATTCATGTGTGTTCGATGCGGTTGGGTTTATTGAAAAAACGGACAGCGGAAGTAATATAAGAATCGAAGAGGTAAAAGCTTGAAATATTTAGGTTTGATTTTTGTGTTTGCGTCGTGCAGCGGTGTAGGAATTGTAAAATCCCTTGAATATACAAGGTCACGGGATGAGCTTTATGCCTTTATACTTTTTGTGCAATTTATAAAAAGAGAGGTAAGCTTCTTTTTGACTCGTCAGAAGGATATATTTATGAGATTTGAAAACAAAACTCTCGAGAAGCTTGGGTTCCTTGAGTCGCTGAGAAGTCGCGATATAGACGATGAAAAATCACCGCTTTATTATGTTTTGCACGACTTTGAAAATCGCTTGTCTATATGTGATGAGGCAAAGAATATATTGTTTGAATTTGCGGATGGCTTTGGTCGGATTTCAACGGATGAACAATCGGAAAAATGTACGGCTGTTATTACCGCACTTGATGAAATATACAAAAAGACAAAGGAGGAAGCTTCATCGGGCGTAAAGCTTTGTCGTACCGTGGGATGTGTAGTCGGTGCGCTTGCGGTTTTGCTTTTGATGTAGAGGTGCTTTAATGGACGTATCGTTGATATTGAAAATTGCGGGTATAGGAATACTCGTTTCGGTAGCCTGTCAGGTGCTTAGCCGTTCCGGAAGAGACGATCAGTCAACAATGGTGTCGATTGCAGGCGTTATAATAGTGCTTTTTATACTTGTTGGAGAAATGGGAACGCTCTTTGAGACGGTACGAGAGGTTTTTGAGCTTTGACATTCAATCTGTCGGAAATATTTGCGGGAGTTCTTATTTGCGTGCTCTGTCTGATTCCTATAAGGGAGCTGAAAAAAGAATACGCTCCGCTGATATCTACCGCACTGTCCGTATTGCTTTTCGGTATTGCCTTCAAACGAGGGCTTCCGCTTTTTCAATATATTAAAAGCATAGGGCAAGGTGAATCGGAAGCATATTTCGAGATAATATTCAAGTGCTTTGGAATTGCCGTATCAACAAATCTGATAACTGAAATTTGTTCGGACTTTGGTGTTGGAAGTGTTTCCGGGAAGGTGGAATTTATAGGGAAGCTCGCAATACTTATGACCTGCATTCCGCTTGTTGAGCGCTTGTTTTCGTTAGTAGAGGCGTTGCTATGAGGTGGTTTGCGATAATTATGGTGTTTGTATGCCTTTTTGTAAATGCTTCTGCCGAAGGAATAATTGACAAGATGGAAGCCGAGCTCGGAGTCGAGGGAGTGGATGAAACTGTCCCCAAAAGCATTACCGAAAATGAAGTGCTTGAAGGGGTTGAATTGAACTATCGCGACGCTTCGTCGACGTTAAATATATTAAGTGTTTTTAAAAGCTTTTTGCGGTTATTGTTCAACGGGCTTGAATCATTGATTCCGTTTGCTCTTTCAGTTGTTGCGTTTTTGATAGTTGCAAGTGTATATAAGGCTTTTTCGTCAAGTATAAAGAGCAGTGCGTTGAATGAATGTATTGATATCTCCGTGCTTGTTTTTTTATTTACAATTCTGCATAAAGAAATAATTCTATCCGTTGATACCGTTGTATCCTACGTTAACGAGCTTACTGGCTTTATGACATCGCTAATGCCTTTTTTTATAACCGTAATGTGTGCTCAAGGCTCTGTTGCCGAGGCTACGACGTCAGGCGCTTTCGTCGTTACCGTTATTGCTGTTATAGAAAAAGTCTGCACAAGCTTTGTGATTCCGTTTGTGAAGATTTTATTCGTTGTCGGCTTTGCAGGAGTTATTTCTAAGCTGAATATTTCGTCGATAACAGATTTTTTTACTACCTTTGCCGTTAAGTGCTGTACTATATCAATGTCAGTTATTTCGGCAGTTTTATATTTTCAGCACGCTTTATCATCTTCTGCCGATTCTCTTGCTTTGAGGAGCGTGAAGCTGGCTGCAGGCAATTTTATACCTATTGTAGGCAGTATGGTATCTGAGGCATCGGGCACTGTGATTGCAGGAGCGAGGCTTGTAAAGACATCCTTGGGAGTATTTGCATTTGCGGTGCTTCTGTACGTTACCCTTATACCGATTGTATCCTTCTTGTGCAGAAAGATAGTTGTAAGATGCTTGATTTCATTATCCTCCTTGCTCGGTTGTGATGATGCGACGAAAATTATTAGTTCCGTATACGGCGTATACAATATTTTATCTGCATTAATGTTTTCATGCGGATGCTTTTTTATAATAGCGATAGGAATATTCGTAAAAAACGGAGTTGCGCAATGAAGGGGTACGTTATAGCAATATTAACCGTCTCGGTAATAAGCGGTTTCGTTCGGGTTGTGTCTCCGAAGACTCAAGACGTCTCTCTTGCTGTAAAGCTCGTGATTATTTGCATAATTCTTTCACCGCTTATACAGCTTGTAGGAAATACTGATACGGTAAGTGATATACTTGTCATAAAAGAAGATTTTGAGCATAGTATTACTAACGAGGAAGCCGATGTCAATTGGAGAAGGTGGGTTGCAGAAGCAACGGCAAATCAACTGTCTGATGAAATAAGCAAAAGGCTTGAGGAGGTATACCGTATAGAAGCTCAAGTAATAGTACCGTGGAGAGAGGAGGAGGGCGGAATAGTGTTCGACAAGATTTTGGTATACGCAAACGTTGATGAGGCAAAAAGAGAAAAAATTGAAAGCTGGATAAGTCTTCATTATTCTCTGGACTCGGTATGTGTTAACGGAGAGAGCGGTGACGGATAAAATAAAAAGTAAATCAAACTATATAGTACTTGCCGCTTTGCTTGTTATCGGACTTTTTATGGTTTTGTTTTCACCTAAGCAAGCCGAAGAAAAACACGTGGAGCAGACGGTAAGCTTTAGCGAAAATGAATATGAAAGGGAGCTTGAAGTAAGACTGAAATCGCTTATCGAACAGATAGACGGTGTCGGGACTGTTTCGGTTATGATCACCCTTGAGGGCTCGGTCGTTTATTCGTATGCTCAGGACATTACCGAAAACGTAGGCAGTGACGGAGAAGTGAAAAGAGAATCTAATATCGTTCTGTCAGCTAAAGGAACGAGCGTAAAGGAGGCTGTCGTTTCAGGCTACACCTTGCCAAAGGTAAAGGGCGCGGCAGTTGTGTGTAAAAATAAGCTGAGCGCGACTTTACTTGAAAAGGTGATCGGTACCGTTTCCGCATCGCTTGGTATTTCAACAGATAAAATATACGTAACAAATTAGAATTGGAGGATTAGCTATGAACAAACTTGAAAAAATCAGAAACACTTCGGGGGAGCTCATTGAACGGGAAGACGTTGAGAGGGAAGTGCCCGAGGAAGAAGTAACCGAGGAAAGTAAAAAGACGTTTTCTTTCTTCAAGCTTTGGAGAAAGTGTCAGGATGAGGGTGAAAACGAAGACGTGGAATTTGTGAATGAAGAAGAGCTTGTTGAGGATAGAAGTCCCACTGCTTTTAGACTTTTGAATAAGAAAACAACTGTTCTTGCCGCTTGTATTCTTGTGATTGGTGTTGCAGGCTTCCTTAACGTAAGATATTCAAATCCCGCAGAAACCATACCTCCGGTTGAAAAGGTGGATGATATAGGGATTGCGTCAAGCTCGGTCGATGAGAGCGACGGTGAAATTGTAAACGTTGAAAATAACGATGATTATTTTGCGCTTGCCGTTATTAACCGCGAAAGAGTGAGGGACGAGGCAATCGAAATGCTCAAGGACGTTGCGGGCTCTGACTCAACCGATGTTTCTGCAAAGAACGAGGCTTACGTTGAGATGACCAGAATGGCAAACGAAATTGCTAATGAAGCAAATATCGAAAGTCTTGTCAAGGCAAAGGGCTTCACCGAATGTGTTGCTGTAATCAGCAACGATACGGCAAACGTTATCGTAGAATCCGATGGGCTTACAATAAACGAGGTTGCTCAGATAAAAGAAATTGTTTATCTTGAATGTGGCGTTCTTCCCGATAATATCAAAATTATTGAAAAGAGCGAGGTCTGAAAGCATAAGGTGTCAATCACGGGATTGACACTTTTTTGTTTTTATGAATGTAACCCCTTGACAAATTGGTCAAAAACATATAAAATTATATGCACACGCCTGCATAGTTAAATGGATATAATAAACCCCTCCTAAGGGTTAGTTACAGGTTCGATTCCTGTTGCGGGTGCCAAAAAATCCAAGTCCTTTTTGGGACTTGGATTTTTTTATCCAAGCCGACAGGCTTGGTATATCATCAGCACGATAGGGCTGTATATCATTACCGCACAAGTGCGGCGTATATCATCACACCGTAGGTGTGCATAAAAAACTGTCGGCTTGATGATATACAAAACTAAAGTTTTGATGATATGCAATTCCTGCGGAATTGATGATATACAACGGCTATGCCGTTGATTTATTCCCGCTTTTATGCTATAATACATCCAAGGCGGTGATTTTGTGGAATTTTTGTTTGATATTTTAGTTGAAGCATTTTTTGAAATCTTTTGTGAGGGATTTATCGCTCTTTGCTCTGCTTTTACATGCTACGGCGTGCTTTTTGCTTATTAAGAGGTTTTAAAGCATGAAACACAAAATGAATTTGATAAAAGAGCCGTTTGATAAAATTGCAAGCGGTCAAAAAACAATCGAATTGAGGCTGTACGACGAAAAGAGACGTGCTGTTGGTGTTGGTGACGTTATTACCTTTGTATGTACCGAGGATTCAAGGCAAATAAGCACAAGGGTTGTTGCTCTTTATGTGTTTGACAGCTTTGAAGAGCTTTATAAAAATCTACCGCTTGATAGGTGTGGCTATTCATCTGACGAAATAACTTCTGCACATTGGAGTGATATGGGAAAGTATTATTCCGAGGAGGAGATGAAAAAATACGGAGTCGTCGGTATCGAGCTTGCATTAATCAAATAAGTATATCAAAAAATAATCTCCATCATCAAGATGGAGATTAATTTTTGATAACACAGGAAATTGCATCGCAATTGCATATTTAAGAAAGTCTGACTCTTAAAAAATGTGCGTCAAGCGAGCATCACAATCTGTTGCCGAAGGTGGCTTTTTATAATATACGCTTTATAAATCTTGCAAGCTTTTTAGAAACGCGTATTGATGCATTTACGTTAGGATGACCAACGGCACCAACCTCGTTCTTTTCTCTTGAAATCTTTTCAATCGGTAAGAAGTATACGTTTTTGTCACCGTCGCGCTGTCTTTCCTGGATAACGTTTTTGAGGGTGGGCAAAAACTTTGAATTCATCATTCCGTACATCCAGATTATCTTTGCATCGGGATAAGCTGCACGAACTTTGTCAAGCAATATGTTTGCTTCTCTTTGCATTTCCTCGTGTGTAGTTTCACCGGGTTCATCGTTTGTTCCGCAATTTAAAACCATAACGTCGGGAATCCAGGTTGAGTGATCGTAGCCGAGTGCATTTCTGACACTCATATCGA
The DNA here is from genome assembly GCA_017439965.1 of Clostridia bacterium. Classification (GTDB taxonomy): domain Bacteria; phylum Bacillota; class Clostridia; order Oscillospirales; family SIG627; genus RGIG6353. The sequence goes on from JAFSID010000078.1 coordinate 41,849, forward strand.
ACATAGATTTAAATTGAATACCTTCAGCCTTTCCGCAGCTTCTCCATACTCCTTGTCCACCGATAGCTTCGGTGCGGATATCTGCCTTCAAAAGCTCGGCGGTCATATAAGCGTAGGATTTGGTACTGTCCTGCTCAAAGGTATTAAAGGTGTCTTGCGTTCCGATGGCACAAACACCCCATCCGGTAGTTATTGAATCGCCGAGAAATTCAATGCGAAGCTTTTTGTCGGGGTCAGGGGAGAGAGGGTGGGGGGATTTTCCATAGACGGTTGCATCGATGAATCTTAAGTAGATTTCACCTTCGGAAATTCTTAATACCTTTACGCTGTGGCTTGTATCCTTTTCACAATCGATAAGAATTCTTGGTGTCTTTCCAACAAGGGCGAAGCGTTGAGCCTTGCCGTCAACGAAGACCTTGACGTAAACGGGAGCATCGCATATGTAGTCGGCAAAAGAAAGAACGATTCTTTCGCCGATGAAGTTAAAGCTGAAACCACTGTTACTCCAAGAAATTAAGAGTGAATCGTCATTAGGCTGAACCCTGCCAATGCGTTTAATGGCTTGAGTATCATCAAAAGTAAGGTTGAAAAAATTAGTATTAAACATATTTTACCTCATAATAGAATGCCCATAGGTTAAACCTATGGGCCTGTTATTTATACCTTCTTTATAGAAAGAATTCTGATAGCGGAAACGTCCTTGCCGAGATTTTCTGCAACAGCGGCGGAGATAGCAGCTACAACCTCGCCTCTGTTTTCGATAGAAGCGCTTACGGTAGCAGGAGCATTTGCGGTCTTGGTAACGACGGGTGCTTTTGTTTCTTCAGCCTTAGTGGTTGAACCAACGATCCAGCCGAGAACCTTGCACATAAAAATTATAACGATAAGACCAAGAAATACAATTCCTACTCCCAGCAAAACTACTGTTAAAATGGAAGGTGTTGTAGAATCGAGTAAATACATATTATCCTCCAAAATGATTAATTATCAATATTTGGTATAATACTATCACGCAATGCGTAAAGATTGGATATTAAGTTCAGCCTATTGTATAAAGATTTCGCTAAGATTCAATGTTATATTTGTCGATAATTATCACACGACATAAAATGTTTATACTTTGTTTATACAAATCAAAAATTGCAAACCCATTTTTTACACAAGGCTTGGTATAATATGAGCAAATGATAAAATGCGGAAATATGGTTGTTTTATAGATTTAGGCTCTTTATGAAAAATCTGTGAAACGGTATCCGACACCTACCTCTGTGAATATGTATTGAGGCTTTGATGTGTCTTTTTCAAGCTTTCTTCTGAGACTTGCGGTACATACTCTTATGCTTTTTGCATCACCAGTTTCCCCGTAGTCCCAAACCTCCTTGGCAATCTGTCTGTGAGTAATTACCTTTCCCGCGTTTGAAGCAAGAAGAACAAGAAGCTTATATTCCATTGGTGTGAAATGTATTTCTTTCCCCTCAAGTGTCACCCGTCTCTTTTCGGTGTCTATTTCAAGGTCGGGGAAGGTGAACACTTTGTTTTCTGCCATAGCCAGCTCTTTTGGAATATATCTTTCAAGAACGCGTATTCTTGCAAGAACCTCTCCCATTGAAAACGGCTTCATTATATAATCGTTTGCTCCTTTGTCAAGACACTGTATTTTATCGTGCTCTATGTTTCTTGTGGATATTACTGCGATCGGTATTTGAGACACTTCTCTTATTTGTTCTATAACGTTTATGCCGTCTGAATCCGGAAGATCGATATCCATTATTATTACATCGGGATTGCCCGTGCAAAACGCTAATATTCCCGATTTACCGTTTGAGCTGCTTGTGACCTTGTAGCCTTGTGCTTTAAGTGCCATCGAAATGAAGTTGACGATTTTGTTGTCACTGTCGATAATCAAAATGTGATTTTTCTTAATCATTTTAATCTCCTTTATTCTTTTTTTATCTTGTTTAAACTAATTTTATCATATTTTTATATTTATTACAAGTCTTTTTGCTGTAATTTACAGCATTAAATATTAAAGTATTAAATTTAAGTGAGGTATAAACTTATGAAAAACTATCGCGTAATCGTAAACGGAACCACCTACGAGGTTGCTCTTGAGGAGATTGATGCTTCTCAGGTTAAGGAAGCTCCCGTTCAGACTGCTGCACCTGCAGTTAAGGCTGAAGCACCCGCTCAGGCTGCTGTATCCGCACCCGCAGGCGGTGAAAGCGTAACCGCTCCCATGCCCGGTACAATTCTCAGCGTAAACGTTACCGCAGGTAAGGCTGTAAAGGCAGGAGAGATTCTCTTTGTTCTTGAGGCTATGAAGATGGAAAACGAAATCGTTGCTCCTTGTGACGGTACCGTGGGTCAGGTTGCAGTAGCTAACGGTCAGAGCGTTGACACAGGTGCACTCCTTTGCACTATTGCATAACGACGGAGGTCTCAAATGGACGCTATAATCAATTTTTGGCACGATACGGGCTTTAATTTGCTATCACAAAACTGGCTCAACCTTGTTATGATTTTGGTGGCGCTTTTCCTCTCGTATCTTGCTATTGTTAAAAAATTTGAGCCTATGCTTCTTTTGCCGATTGCCTTCGGTATGATGCTTACAAACCTTCCGGGTGCGGATATGTTCCACGAAATTCTCTTCGCGGGCGGACACGTTCATTGGGAGCTTTTCGGAGGCGGAGAGGTAACAGTTGAATTTCTTGATAATCTCAAGGCAGCAAACGTAAACCTTGACATTCTCCAGCCCTATTATGATGCAATCAAGGATGCTGATATGGCTGCTGTAAAGTCTCTTCTCGATACAGGTGTGCTTACAAGACCCGCAGTAACTGTTTCCGCTGGTCTTCTTGACTACCTCTACCTCGGTGTTAAGCTTGGTATCTATCCTTGTCTTATCTTTATGGGCGTTGGTGCTATGACCGACTTCGGTCCCCTTATCTCTAACCCCAAGAGCCTTCTTCTCGGTGCTGCTGCACAGTTTGGCATTTTCGCTACTTATACCGGTGCGTCTCTTCTCGGCTTTGATCCTCTTGAGGCTTCCTCAATAGGTATTATCGGTGGTGCAGACGGTCCTACTGCAATCTTCGTCACCTCGAAGCTTGCTCCCCATCTCCTTGGTCCGATAGCGGTTGCCGCATATTCCTACATGGCTCTCGTTCCCGTCATTCAGCCTCCCATTATGAAGCTTCTTACCACAAAGAAGGAGCGAATGATAGTAATGAAGGAGCTTCGTCCCGTTTCCAAGAAGGAAAAGATTCTCTTTCCGTTTATGGTTACCATCGTTGTTGCGATGATCGTTCCTTCCGCCGCTCCTCTTATCGGATGTCTTATGCTTGGTAACATCTTCCGTGAGACAGGCGTTGTTGAAAGACTTAATAAGACCGCTCAGAACGAGCTTATGAATATTGTAACCATATTCCTTGGTGTAACAGTAGGTGCCACTGCAACCTCCTCGACCTTCCTTTCGCTTGATACCATTAAGATTATCGTTCTCGGTGTTGTTGCATTCGGTCTCGGTACTGCAGGCGGTGTTCTTCTTGCTAAGTTTATGAACCTGTTCCTCAAGAACAAGATCAATCCTCTTATCGGCTCCGCGGGTGTTTCCGCAGTTCCTATGGCAGCGCGTGTTTCTCAGACTGTAGGTCAGAAGGAGAACCCCAAGAACTTCCTTCTTATGCACGCTATGGGTCCCAACGTTGCGGGTGTTATAGGCTCCGCTATTGCCGCAGGTGTACTTATTGCTCTGTTCGGCTGATAATGAAAGGAATATAATATGGAAAAGAAACTGTTAATTACAGATACTATTCTTCGTGATGCTCATCAGTCACAGGCTGCTACCCGTATGAAGACCGAGGATATGCTTCCTGCTTGCGAATTGCTTGACAAGGTTGGATATTGGTCTCTTGAATGCTGGGGCGGTGCAACCTTTGATGCTTGTATGAGATTCTTGAACGAAGATCCCTGGGAGAGACTCAGAGCTCTCAAAAAGGCACTTCCCAATACAAAACTTCAGATGCTTTTCAGAGGTCAGAACATCCTCGGCTACAAGCACTACGCTGATGACGTTGTTGATGCCTTCTGCCGTAAATCCATTGAAAACGGTATTGATATAGTTCGTGTATTCGATGCACTTAACGATACCAGAAATCTTGAGCAGGCTATAAAGAGCGTTAAGGCTTACGGCGGACACTGTGAGGCTGCTATCAGCTATACCACAAGCCCCGTTCATAACGAGGAGTACTTTGTAACTCTCGCTTGCAAGCTTGAGGAAATGGGTGCTGACAGCATCTGTATCAAGGATATGGCAAACCTTCTTCTTCCTATGGATGCTTACAGTCTCGTAAAGAAGCTTAAGGAAAAGGTTTCGGCACCTATCCACCTTCACACCCATAATACGACGGGTACCGGTGATATGACCAACCTTATGGCAGTTTGGGCAGGTGTTGACATTGTCGATACCGCACTTTCTCCTCTTGGTAACGGTACTTCTCAGCCTGTTACCGAAGCGCTCGTTGCAACTCTTCAGGGAACAGACCGCGATACAGGTCTTGACCTTCACACGCTCAGTGATGCCGCGGCGTATTTCAGAGATGTTGCAGGAAAGCTTAAGGAAAACGGTACACTCGATCCCAAGGTACTCAGCGTTGATACCAACACTCTTCTTTATCAGGTTCCCGGAGGAATGCTTTCCAACCTCATCTCTCAGCTCAAGCAGGCTAATGCTTCTGACAGATACTATGAGGTTCTTGAAGAGATTCCGCGAGTTCGTAAGGACTTCGGTTATCCTCCGCTTGTTACTCCTACCAGCCAGATTGTTGGTACACAGGCGGTTTTCAACGTGCTTCAGGGTAAGTACAAGATGATTACCAAGGAGTCCAAGGGACTTCTCAGAGGTGAGTACGGAGCGCTTCCCGCACCCGTAAACGAAGAGGTTAGAAGACTTGCAATCGGTGACGCAGAGGTAATTACCTGTCGCCCTGCAGACCTTCTTGAGCCCGAGCTTGCAAAGTATGCTGAAGAGGCTAAGGATATCACAACCTGCGAGGAGGACGTACTCAGCTACGCACTTTTCCCCCAGGTTTATAAGAAATTCCACGAAGCCCGTATTGCAAAGCAGAATGAGGCTGCCGACGGAGTTCGCACTCTTATTGTTGAAGATATTAACTTCTGATTTAACCCCCCCACGGTTATGCCGTGGGGGTAAGCTTTTTATGAGAGCTATTTTTAATTGTCAAATTTAAATTGCCGTGCATAAAATATTTTTTGAATAACGATTAAATAATGTTAGCTTGATAGCGCGTATGTTGTCGCGTATAACGATAATCGAAAGTCGAAATTCAAGAATTTCGACAGCAAAGCTTTGTTTTGCTAACAGTTTTCTTTGAGAAAACTGTCGATTTTCGGTCAAATGAAATTAGTCCAAAAAGAAATTTTCTTTTTGGGGAGGCTGATATATTAGCTTCGAAAAGGCTTTTTGCCTTTTCGACATCCTACATTCATTATTGCTGTAACTTTGCAAATTAATAAAGAAAAACAGCTTGAAATAATTAAAGCTTGCACGTTTTCATAATTCCTATCATATCATATACAAAGGGGGATACGTTATGAAAATGAGCGGTAGATATATGGGTATGAGCGTTATTGCCTTCGGGTGCGGATGCCTCATCACCTTCTTTTTGCCCGAAACGGTTTTAACGGTACTGTTGGCTCTCGTAATTGTTGCCGCGGGACTATTATTCATCAAATGCTAAAGGAGAATATTTATGAAGGTATACACACTTTGTCCGCCTAAGCTTCTGAGAAAGCTTTTGTATAAGCTTACCTGCAAGAAAAAATAATTGATCTGATAAAATGAACGGGGCTGAGTATTGAACTCAGCCCCGTTTGGTGCAAATTGAAATTTAATAAAGATTGGATTTCAGCTTATTTATGCCTTGGGAACGTAATCAAATTCTCTGTCCTCACCTGCACCGATTCTGGTAACGTAAAGCTTGTGGTTTGCAGGGTCGATGGTATAAACGTCGAAGCAGTGCTCCATAATCGTGCCCGTCGTTCTTTCAAACGTAAGGCTTTCCGCCTGATGATTCCAGTCACTCATAATCGAGGTGCAAAGCGTATCCTCCATAACAGCGACTTTGTCAACGTGAGTATGACCGCTTACCCAAGCCGCAAACTCACCGCCACGTCCCGTGTAATCAACGCTTATGCTTGCGTTGTAGCCGTCAATATCGTGAGTGGTGCTTACTTCATACTTGGTGCTGTTGCGGAAAGCTTTGATAAGACCGAGAATAACCTCGTAGTTGCGAGGTCTATCAGCGCATGAGGGTGCGGTATGCGTACAAAGAACTACCGTCCAATCATCCGAGGGCACGTCAAGAGCAACGTTTGCAAACCATTCAAGCTGCTCCTGTCTGTAACCGAGGGTAGTAAACATATTGTATTTTGCCATACCCTCCTCGGTAACGTCGCAGTTAGGCACGTCGTAGGGGTTAAGTACGACGAGACGGGTCTTGAACTCCTTGGCGTCTGCGTAGAAATATGAGCCATCCTCACTCATTACTCTGTCGGGATACTTCGTTTCATATCTGAATACGTATTCAAAAAGCTCGTCCTTGTTCAGATTCTGTCTGTAATAGAGAGGAGCCTCAAACATAGAGTATGCAGGGTCGTGATTACCGAGAGCCATAAGAGTTCTTGACTCAAGATTCTTGAATGCCTTGCTGTAATTCTGAAGCTCGTCCTTTATTGTTGAAGGAGGACAAAGACCTGCGCCCGAAACGGTGTCTCCCGCGTTGAAAACGTAGGGAATAGCACAAGCGTTCATTACCTTTTCAAGAATAGCGGCTGAGTGCTTCTTGTTAGGACCCCAGTGAATATCGGATATAATAGCAAAGGACATACCGTGTCTGCCTGCTCTCACCTGATTGTCGTGAATTTTATTAATTTTTTCCTTTATGTGCTCCGCCCAATAATCAGGTATATATTGCATAAGAGAATAGTTGACCTTGGTAAAGGCGGACTTGTCAGAGCCACATACGATACAGGTATCGGGTGCCTCGTCGGTCTCCTTTACGTAAAAGCATTTATTACAAAGATAGTATGGCATAATATTCACCTCTAAGTATTTTTTTCAATTCTACCATAATTCATCACCGTTTGTCAATAATCCTTGTGATTATTGAAGGGGAGATACCACTTATCCCTTGGGCGTATAGTCAAATTCTCGATCGTCTCCGGCACCGATTCGCGTTACGTAAAGCTTGTGCCTTACAGGGTCGATGGTATAAACGTCGAAGCAATGCTCCATAACGGTGCCTGCCGTTCTTTCAAAGGGAAGCCTTGATAGCTGGTGATTCCAGTCGCTCATAACAGACGTACAGAGAGTGCCGTTTTCAACGGTAACAGCGTCGTAATGAGTGTGACCGCTCACCCATATTGCAAATTCACCTCCGCGACCTGTGTAATCGGCGGAAATGCTTGCGTTGTATCCCTCGATATCGTGAGTGGTGGAGGCTTCAAATTTTGTGCCCTTGCGGAATGAGTCGATAAGACCGAGAACGACGTCAACGTTACGGGGGCTTTCACCGCTTGATGGATTGGTATGCGTGCAAAGCACGACCGTCCAATCGTCAGAGGGCACGTCGAGTGCAGTATTTGCAAACCATTCGAGCTGAGTCTGTCTGTAACCGATAGTGGTAAACATATTATACTTAGCGCTGCCGTCCTCGTTAACGTCGCAATTGGGAACGTCGTAAGGGTTGAGTACGACGAGACGGGTCTTGTATTCCTTGGAATCCGCGTAGAAATATAAGCCGTCCTCGCTCATCGTTCTGTCGGGATACTTCGTCTCGTATCTGAACATATACTCAAAAAGCTCGACCTTGGTAAGATTTTGCTTGTAGTACATCGGTGCTTCAAAGGTTGAATATGCAGGGTCGTGATTTCCGAGCGCCCAAAGGGTTCTTGATTCAAGCTTTTTGAACGCCTCGCTGTAATTCTGCATTTCGTTTATGATAGTGGTAGGACGGCATATGCCCGCTCCCGAAACGGTATCACCTGCGTTGAATACGTAGGGAATAGCGCAGGCATCCATAATCCTTTCAAGAAGCGCCGCAGAGTGCTTTCTGTTTCCGTACCAGTGAATGTCGGAGATGATGGCAAAGGAGATTCCGCGTCTGCCTGCTCTTGCTTGATTTTCGTGGATTTTATTTATCTTCTCCTTGACGTGCTTTGCCCAGTAATCAGGTATGAACTGCTTGAGCGACGGAACCACCTCGGTGAATGCAGATTTGCCTGAGCCACAGACGATGCAGGTGTCGGGAGTCTCGTCTGACTCCTTGGCGTAAAAGCATTTATTACAAAGATAGTATGGCATAATATTCACCTCTAAGTATTTTTTAAAATTTTACCATAAATCATCACCGTTTGTCAATAAATGTGAGCTTATTCTTAAAAAAGATTTGATTTATGAATAAATGACTTTATATTCTTGACAATTCAGTAATATAAAGTTAAAATATAAATAGTAAAATATATACGGAGTGATCGCTTTGACTTTATCGGATATAGCAAAATATTTTTTTAAGGGTAAAATTGCACCCGACGGCGTTGCAGTTGACTTTACTATGGGCAACGGCTACGATACGCTTTTTTTATGCTCTCTTGTACCCGAGGGAAAGGTATACGCCTTTGATATACAGAAGGATGCTATTGCCTCCACCGAAAAGCGCCTTGCCGAAAATGGCGTTACCAACGCTACCCTTATTCACGATTCACACGCAGAGGTGAAAAAATACGTCACCTCGCCAATCAACGCCGCAATGTTCAACCTCGGTTATTTACCGGGAGGTGACAAAAGCGTGCATACTATGACCGACTCAACGCTCAAGGCTGTCTCCGATGCACTTGATTTACTTGCGATAGGTGGAGTTATGACCGTGTCCGTTTATCCGGGTCACGACGAGGGCACCCGTGAAGGAAACGCCTTGACCGATATGCTGTCAAGGGTTGACCGTCACGACTTCTCAATTTTACAGTGCAAAATGCTTAACTCGCCTACGTCTCCGTTTATAATAGCGATAGAACGAAATAAGAAGGGGTAAAAATGAAAAGAGCCTTAATAATAATAAATCCTCACGCAGGCAGAATGAAGCTTCTCCGTGATTTGCCCGACGTTGATATGATACTTTATAACGGCGGTTACGACCCCGACGTGTATTTTACCAAGTGTCGCGGAGATGCCACCGAGAAGGTTATCCGCTCGGCTAAGGACTATGACCTTATTGTCTGCGGAGGCGGTGACGGTACCTATAACGAGGTTATTTCGGGAGTGCTTAAGTCGGGACTCGATATTCCCGTCGGATATATTCCCGCAGGCACGACTAACGATTTTGCAAGCACGCTTGAGCTTTCTCCCGTTCATAAAACTGCCGCGCAGAATATAGTTATCGGCACTCCGAGAAAGCTTGATATTGGCAAATTCGGGGAGCGTTACTTCTCTTATATCGCTTCCTTCGGCGCTTTTACAAGCTCCTCGTATACGGCTAACCAAAAGATGAAAAATACTCTCGGGCATATGGCGTACATCCTTGAGGGAATCACCAATTTGTCCTCTCTCAAGCCCTATCACGTTCGTGTTGAGACCGACGATGATGTTTATGAGGACGATTTTATTTTCGGCGCCGTATGTAACTCGCGGTCGATTGCAGGTCTTATCAAGCTTGATGAAAGGCTTGTAAACCTTTCGGACGGTCGCTTCGAGGTCATACTTCTCCGTATGCCCAAGCAGATTATCGAGCTTCCGCAGATGCTCACCGCCTTACAGAAGGGCACGAATGAGAAAAACGTAGTTCTCGTTCATTCCAATTCCGTGAAAATTACTACCGCGGGTATGCTCGAATGGTCGCTTGACGGTGAATACGCTTCAAGCACAGGCGAGCTTCAGATAAGCAATTGCCACGAGGCAATTTCTCTTGTACTGTGAGGTTTTATGATAAATATCAACGATTCGTTTATACGTCTTCCGAGCCGTGAGGGGATTACCAATAAGGGTGATGCAGGCAAGGTGCTTATTATCGGTGGTGACGTCGGTATGTGCGGTGCGGTGGCGTTTGTCTGTGAATCCGCTTACCGAATGGGCTGCGGACTTGTCCGTGCAATCGTTCATCCCGAAAACCGTATTCCGCTGCAAACGCTCATTCCCGAGGCTGTTCTTGGCTTCTGGAATGACGAGGGGCTTCTTGAGACCTCTCTTGAATGGGCTGATGCCGTTGTTGTCGGCGTTGGCTTCGGCGTCGGAGAGGTACAGAAAAAGCTTTTAAAAAGAGTATTGACCGAGTGCAGAAAGCCCATCGTAATTGATGCCGACGGCTTGAATATTCTGTCAAAAAGCCGTGCTCTTTTGTCACGGCTTACGGAAAGCTGTGTGCTGACTCCTCACCTTGTTGAGCTTTCACGGCTTACGGGCTTATCGGTTGACGAAATAAAGAAGGACACGCTTGGCGTTATTAAAAAATCATTTCCCACCGTATCCGTTGCCGCAAAGAGTGACGTGACGGTGATGAGAATAGCAAACGGAGAGGAATATATATCGGCTTCGGGCAACTCCTCTCTGTCAACGGGAGGCACGGGAGACGTGCTCTCGGGAATGCTCGGCTCACTTCTTGCTCAAGGTATGCCGATTGACTCGGCTCTGCCCACTGCCGTTTATCTTCACGGCAAGGCAGGAGTCAAGGCTGGTGAGCGTCTCGGTGAGCGTTGTGTGATTGCCCGTGACGTTATAGCCTCTATTTTTGAGGTATTAAAGGACTTTTGAGGTGGATTATGGATATTAAGGCTTTTGAAAAATTAGGACTTGAAATAAAAAACGGCGATTTGACCTCTGAGCAGATTACGGCTGTAAAGGGTCTTGGATGCCTGAGAGATAAGCGCTTTGACGACGTGTTCAACGTGCGCGTTATAACCCGTAACGGAAAGATTACGGCTGCTGAGCAGAGAGCGATTGCCGATGCCTCTGACCTTTACGGCTCGGGCGAGGTTGCAATGACCTCCCGACTTACCGTCGAAATACAAGGCGTGCCCTACGATAATATCCCGTCGCTCATTCTTTTTCTCAAGGATAAGGGGCTTTCAACGGGAGGCACGGGCGCAAGGGTAAGACCTATCGTTGCCTGCAAGGGTACGACCTGTCAGTTCGGTCTCATTGATACCTTTGGACTCAGCGAGAAAATACATACGCGCTTTTACGAGGGCTATCACAACGTTACCCTTCCGCATAAATTCAAGATTGCGGTAGGAGGCTGTCCCAATAGCTGTGTAAAGCCCGATATAAACGATATCGGCGTTGTAGGTCAGCGTATCCCGATTATCAAGGAGGAGCTTTGCCGAGGCTGTAAGAAATGTGCCGTAGAAAGCGCTTGTCCGATGAAGGCGTCCGCGCTTAATAACGGCAAAATCACGATAGACCCGTCCGTGTGTAACAATTGCGGACGTTGTACTTCAAAATGTCCCTTTAAGGCTGTTGTCGGCAGCGGTGAGGGTTATCGTGTGTATATCGGCGGAAGATGGGGCAAGAAGCGTGCAATGGGCAAGCCCTTGTCCTGCGTTATTACAAGCGAGGAAAAGGTGCTTGAGGTTATTGAGCGTGCAATCATCCTCTTTCGTGACGAGGGTATCAAGGGTGAACGCTTCTCGGATACAATAGAAAGACTTGGCTTTGATTATGTTGAAAAGAAGCTTATTGCTGATTAGTCTTGTACTGTTGCTTTTTACCGCCTCCTGCTCTGACAGAAATGACGGCGGTGAGTCGGTGACCTTTATTGACGCTCTTGGCAGGGAGGTGTCTGTTGCACCCTCCGTTGAGCGTGTTGCCACCCTTCTCGGAAGCTTTGCGGATACGTGGATGCTCGCAGGCGGAGAGGCTTGCGCGACGTCTGAGGATGCCTGGGAGGATTTCGGACTTGAGCTTGATGCCGTGAATATCGGCGGTGCTCATTCTCCAAGCCTTGAATTGCTCCTATCATCCGACCCACAGCTCGTTATTGCAAGCGCCTCAACCGCATCAAATCTTGAATTGCTTGAGCCTCTTGAGGCTTTGGGCATTACGGTTGCTTATTTTGACGTTGATTCCTTTGACGACTATCTTTCCATGCTTGATATTCTCACCGATATAACGGGACGCAAGGATTTGTATCGGGTAAACGGAGAGAAGGTCAGGGATGAGATTGACGCCATTAAATCAAGACTTCCCGATAATAAGCCGAGCGTATTACTTTTGCGTGCCTCCTCGGGAAGCATTAAGGCAAAATCGAGCGAGGGTACGGTGCTTGGTGAAATGCTCTCCGACCTCGGCTGTGTGAATATAGCGGACAGTGACACGGGGATTCTGGAGAATTTAAGCGTTGAGAGTATTATGAGACATCAGCCCTATCACATTTTTGCCGTAGCAATGGGTGATGAGAAAAAGGCTCTTGAGGGCCTTGAAAAAATGATAGAGGAAGACCCTGCGTGGAGCTCTCTTGAGGCTGTTAAAAACGGGCGTGTGCATATGATGGACAGACACCTTTTTAACCTGAAGCCCAATTCACGCTGGGGGGAATCGTATGAAAGGCTCGTTGAAATCTTGTTATCAGACACAGTTGAAGATTAAAACGCTTTATGCCGTCGGAATAATTTTTGTGATTGTTTCGACGGCTTTCGGTATTGCCGTCGGAAGCACCGCGTTAAGCCTTGCGGAGCTTTTTGACGGTCTTGATACCGTTTCGGGCAGAATACTTTTATACGTCCGCTTACCGCGTGCTCTCGGATCGCTCGTCTGCGGTATGGCTCTTTCACTGTCGGGAGCGGTTATTCAAGCGGTGCTTGTCAATAAGCTTGCAGGTCCGAGTATTATAGGAGTTAATTCGGGCGCAGGTCTTGCGGTAGCCATATCGGCTGCTCTCGGAATATACGGAGGCTTCCGCCTTTCTCTGATTGCGTTTATAGGTGCCTTCGTCGCAACTATGCTTTTGAATTTCGGCGTGCAAAAATGGAAAATGGGAAGGGGAAGTGTGGTACTGGTCGGCGTGGCTTTAAACTGTCTGTTCAACGCCCTGACCGACGTTGTTACAACGCTTTTGCCCGATATCAGAATTATTACGGGTGACTTTAAAATCGGTGAGCTTCAAGGGGTTACCTATTCAAAGCTTATTCCTGCAAGTGTTGTTGTGACAGTATCTCTTGTAATCCTTATGACACTGAGAAACGAGCTTGGAGTTTTGTCACTCGGCGAGGATAACGCAAGAGGGCTTGGAATGAATACCTCCCGTATGAGATGTGTTTTTCTGATTCTGTCGGCACTTCTTGCAGGCTCTGCGGTGAGTATTGCGGGACTCGTTTCCTTCGTGGGCTTGATTGTACCGCATGCGGTAAGACGTGTGTCGGGCAATCACCCGAGGCACCTTTTGCCTCTTTGCGCCTTGTACGGAGGAGGCTTTGTCTGTCTTTGCGATACGCTTTCCCGTGTGCTCTTTTCTCCTTATGAGATTCCCGTAGGAATTATAATGGCATTTTTAGGTGTGCCCTTCTTTATACTTTTGCTTGTCAGAGGAAGGAGGAGTGATTATGCTGGAGATTAAAGAGCTTTGCTCAGGCTACGGAAAAAAGCAGGTGCTCAATTCTGTGTCGTTGGAGCTTGAAAAGGGGAGACTCATTTCGGTTGTAGGGCCTAACGGCTCCGGCAAAAGCACGCTTTTAAAGCCCCTTGTCGGCATCAACCGAGTTTTTTCGGGTGATATAACCGTTGACGGAATACCTCTTTCAAGCCTTACCTCAAGAGAGCGTGCGAGAAAAATTTCTTATCTTTCTCAAGGCATGACTCTTCCCGATATGACTGTCGAGGAGGTGGTTTTGCAGGGACGGTTTCCGCATTTATCCTACCCGTGTGTATATACCGAGCAGGATAAGGAGCTGTCTGTTGAAGCAATGAGGAGGGTAGGTATACTTCCGCTTGCTCAAAACAGCCTTTCGTCACTGTCGGGCGGTATGAGACAAAGCGTTTTTATCGCAATGGCACTTGCACAGAATACCGATTATATTTTACTTGACGAGCCGTTGACCTATCTTGACGTATCTCACCAAGCCGAGCTTATGAGGCTTTTAAAGGAGCTTGCAGAAGAGGGAAGATGCGTTGTTACCGTAACTCACGACCTGCCTCTCGCCTTCAATTTTTCCGACAGCGTGGCGGTTATATCAAACGGTAGCGTTTTGTTACACGGAGCGCCCTGTGAGGCTTGTGAAAATGGATGTATAGATACGCTTTTCGGCGTTCAGATAATTAATACGGAATACGGATATATACTGAATAATATGAGATAAACGGCAGGTATCTGCCGTTTATTTTTGTCATATAGCAGGTCCTTGACTCATAGCATTTATGGGAGGAGGTTTTGACCACGCTTAAAAAATTTTTCGTTAACGCTTCAATAATGAGCATCGTTTCGGTGCTTTTAAAAATAGTCGGCGTGTATTTTTCTGTATGGCTGTCTCGCACGATAGGTGAGGAGGGAATGGGTATATACGGGCTTACAAGCTCGGTTTACCGTCTCGGAATAACCTTTGCTTCAAGCGGTATAGGGTTTGCCGCAACGAGAATAATTGCCGAGGAGCTTGAAAAGAAAAATCCCCGTGAGGCTTTAAGAGCCGCTGAAAAATGTATTCTTTATTCCTTTATGATAGGCTTTGCTACCTCGGTGTTTTTCTTTACCTGCTCGGACTTTCTTGGGAACGTATTTTTGGGTGACGTGCGTTGCGTTTCATCTGTCAGAATAATGTCGGTAAGTCTGCCGTTTCTCGTTATGTCGTCGGTTATCAACGCATATTTTACGGGGGTCAGACACCTTGTCAAGCCTGCCGTGTGTATGATGCTTGAGCAGGCTGTCAGGGTCGGCGTTACAATGCTTTTGTTAAGAGACTTCGACGGAGAAAATCTTGAATGGGGATGTCTTGCGGTAATACTCGGCGGAGTGATTGCCGAAATATTCTCCTTCTTGCTTTCTTATACCTTTTATTTATTTGACCGTCGCACTCTTTATTCGGGGGCGCATAACAAAACGAGGCTCGGCAAAAGGGTTTCGTCAATTGCGATTCCCGTTGCCTTAAGCTCTTATATACGCTCGGGACTTTTGACGGTTGAGCATATGATGATTCCCTCGGGCTTACGCCGTTACGGAGTTGACCCGTCACGCGCTCTCGGTCTGTACGGAATTATTTCGGGAATGGTATTCCCCGTGCTATTCTTTCCGTCGGCGTTTCTTTACGCTGCCTCCGACCTTGTGATGCCCGAGTTTGCCGCCTGCCACGCATCAAAAAACAAAAAACGCACCTTAAGACTCACCAATAAGGTTATGCAGCTCACATCATTTTTCTCGGTCGGTGTAGCGGGCATTCTTTACGGCTATTCTCACGAGCTGGGTACGGTTTTGTATAAAAGCCGTGACGTCGGTATATATCTTAAAATGCTTGCGCCACTCGTTATCTTTATGTTCTTCGACCACCTTGCCGATGCAATCCTGAAGGGACTTGACAAACAGCTTTCGGTGGTAGGCTTTAACGTTATTGACTCGGTTATAAGCGTATTGCTTGTATGGATTTTAGTCCCCAAATTCGGTATCGGAGGCTATATTTTCGTCGTATGGTTCGGGGAGGTCGTGAACTGTATTATGTCAACCGTTAGCCTCGTTAAGACCACGGGAGTCAGAATACGCTTGTTCAATTGGCTTATCTCTCCGTTGATTGCCGTCGGCACGTCTTTAATCGTTTCAAGGTCTGTGCTCGCTCTTTTGCACGGAGGCGTGGGTGGAAACGGAATAAGTCTTGCGGTAGCCATAACCGTTACAGCCTTACTTTACGCTCTTATAATGAGGCTTATAGGCTGTATTACTCTGCACGATTATCACCTTCTTACACGGATTTTTATAAGAAAAGAAAAAAATGGCTCAGCTTGAGCCATTTTTTTGATTGTGAAAATTGTCTTGGTGTAACAGTTATTTACCCTTGCTGTCCTTTAAGGGAACGATGCTGTTGAAGGTGTTTTCGTTCTTCGTGTCAAGACAGTAGTAGCCCATTCTTACAAACTGGAACTTATCACCGGGCTTTGCCGTCTTGAGAGACGCTTCAACCTTTGCTCTCTTGACGGTCTTTGAGTCGGGGTTAAGAAAGTCGGTGTATTCCTTATCCTCGGGAAGCTTTGAGGGGTCCTCAAGGGTAAGGAGGTTTTCGTAAAGCACAACGTCTGCATCGTAGCAGTTAGCCTCTGAAAGCCAGTGAATAGTACCCTTTATCTTGCGTCCGTCAACGGGGTTTCCGTTGCCCGTTTCAAGGTCTGCGGTACAGTGGATCTCCTTAACCGTTCCGTCGTCGTTCAGCACGATATCTCCGCACTTGACGATGTAAGCGCCCATAAGACGAACCTCGCCCTCGGGCTTGAGACGGAAGAACTTGGGAGGAGGTACGAGAGCAAAATCGTCCGCATCAATAAAGATGTTCTTGGTGAATTTAACCTCACGCGTGCCCATCTCGGGATGCTGAGGATGATTGGGAAGCTCAAATATCTCTTCCTTATCCTCGGGATAGTTGTCGATTATAACGCGAATGGGATTCAATACCGCAACTCGTCTCGGTGCAGTTTCATTAAGCTCGTCACGGACACAAGCCTCAAGGAGTCTTATGTCAACGAGGCTGTTTGCCTTTGCAACGCCGACTCTTGAGCAGAAGTCAACGATAGCCGAGCCCGTGTATCCACGTCTTCTCAAGCCACAGAGAGTGGGCATTCTCGGGTCATCCCAGCCGTCAACTCTTCCGCTTTCCACCATAAGTCTCAAAAATCTCTTTGAAAGCACCGTGTTGGTTATGTTGAGTCGGGCAAACTCAATCTGTCTGGGAGTATGAGGTACGCTTACGTTTTCAATTACCCAGTTATAAAGCGGTCTGTGGATTTCAAATTCAAGTGAGCAAAGAGAGTGTGTGATACCCTCAAGCGCGTCCTGAATAGGATGAGCAAAGTCGTAGGTGGGATAGATGCACCATTTGTCGCCGTGACGGTGATGATGCATATGCTTGATTCTGTATATGACGGGGTCTCTCATCCAGAAGTTGCCTGATGCAAGGTCGATTTTTGCACGGAGAGTGTATTTTCCGTCGGGAAATTCTCCGTCCTTCATACGACGGAAAAGGTCAAGGCTTTCCTCGATGGGTCTGTCACGCCAAGGAGATATCGCAGGGTGAGAAAGGTCGCCTCTGTACTTTTCCATATCGTCAGCCGAAAGCTCACAAACGTATGCAAGACCCTTGTTTATAAGCTCAATAGCGTACTCGTAGTCCTTTTCAAAATAGTCCGAGCCGTAGAAGAATCTGTCGTCCCAGTCAAAGCCGAGCCAGTGAATATCTTCCTTTATAGCGTCAACGTACTCGGTATCCTCTTTAGCGGGGTTTGTATCGTCCATTCGGAGATTACAGAGACCGTTGTACTTCTTTGCAATACCGAAGTCGATAGCAAGCGCCTTACAGTGACCTATGTGCAAATATCCGTTAGGCTCGGGAGGAAAACGGGTATGCACCTTTTCAATCTTTCCCTCTGCAATGTCGGAGTCAATTATTTCTTCAATAAAATTTTTGTTGTCTTCCATATAGTCCATCCTTATTAAAGAGAATTTATCATTGCGTCAATTCTTTCAAGCGTCTTTTGACGGCCGAGTATCTGCATAACGGTATAAAGGTCGGGAGCGTTCATCTTGCCCGTTACGGCAACTCGGATGAACATACTGATGTCGGCAACACTGCCCTTGAAGGCAGACGGGTCAGCCTTGTAAGCCTTCATATCCGATGCGTAGCCGAGCGAGTCCGCAATGCCCTTGATTTTGTCAAACCACGTGTTCATATCGTCGTTCTCGTCGTAGGAAAGATTGAAGGTGACGAGAGTCTTCTTTATATCGTCACGGTCAAAGTTTTCGGGATACTCATCCTCAAGCTTGAAAAACTCGTCGTAGAAGAAGCTCATATAAGGTCTTGCGTCTGCAAGGGTCGCAAGGTCACGGCGAGGCTTCTTTCCGCCTCTGCCGATAGCGAAAATTCTTTCGGCAAAGTCGGGAGTTGCTTCAAGTGCCTTTCCGAAGGGCTCGTCAAACTGAAGCGCCCATTCGGTAACCTTTTGAGTAACGGTTCTTGCATCAAGTCTTGAAATAACGTTCTTGGAAACGTCGTTGAGCTTGTCAAAGTCGAAGAGACAGCCTGAAACGGACATCTTCTTTACGCTGAAGGGGAATTCCTTGTAGGATTTATCGGGATTCTGCGCGTGCCATTCCTCATAGTTTGAGTTGAGAAGGGTCATAACGTATTCGCATACAGCCTCGGGAATGTAACCCATTCTGGTGTAATCGTCCATGTTAGCGCCCATATCACGCTTTGAAAGCTTTTTCTTGTTGCCGTTTTCGTCAAGCTTCATTATCTGAGAAATGTGCATAAACTTGGGAAGCTTGAAGCCGAGATAACGGAAAAGCTGAATGTGCTTGGGAAGGCTGGGAAGCCATTCTTCACCGCGGATAACGTGGGTCGTGCCCATAAGGTGATCGTCAACGGCGTGTGCAAAATGGTAGGTAGGAATACCGTCTGACTTGAGAAGCACGAAGTCCTCGTCGTTTTCGGGGATTTCGAGATTGCCTTTAATGAGGTCGGTAATCTTTACCTTTCTTTCTCCGTCTCCGTCAGACAGAACTCTCAAAACGAAGGGGTTACCCTCTGCAAGATTCTTTTCCACGTCCTCTATCGTAAACTCACGAGCCTTAAGCTGTGCAGCCTTCTTTTCAGCCGCCGCGGTGGTCCAGTCGGTATTCTTGATTTCTGCCTTCTTGTCGGTTTCAAGAAGCTCCTCAAGCTCCTCCTCGGTGGTGAAAACGGGGTATGCAAGACCCTTTTGTACAAGTGACTTTGCAAAGGTCTGGTAAATCTCGCGTCTTTCACTCTGCTTGTAGGGACCGTAGTTGCCCTTGTAGGTTATCTTTCCGTTTTCGTCAAGCACCGCGCCCTCGTCAAAGGATACGCCGTAGCGCTCAAGAGTCTTGATAAGTCCTTCTGCCGCACCCTCAACCTCACGCTTAGCGTCGGTATCCTCAATGCGAAGGAAGAACACGCCCTTTGAAAGATGAGCCATACGCTCGCCTACGGTAGAAGGGAAAAGTCCTCCGAAATGTACGAAGCCCGTAGGACTGGGAGCAAATCTCGTAACGACCGCACCCTCGGGAAGCTCACGTCTCGGGAATCTTGCCTCCATATCCTCGGGAGTGGTTGTAATGTCGGGATAAAGTAATTCTGCAAGTCTCTCAAAATCCATAAAAATATATCCTTTCGTTTATTCATCCAGAATGAGTTTGTTTTCGATTTCTTTTACAGGGAAGATTACAGGTCTTTCGGTGGTGGGAACGTTTGGCTTGTGCATTACGAAAAGCGTTTCTCCCTCAAGACTTGTGAAAATCATTCCGTGACCTCCGTCACAGTTTGATATAGGTGTGTCGATAAGCTTCCAGCTTCCGTCAATGTCACCGTTGTCGCTGACGGAAACAAGCTCTGCATATCCCTTTGCCGAATATGTAGACCATATACATGCAAGGCTTCCATTTTTGCATCTGTGGAAAAACGGACCGTCGGTAACGAGCGCCTTTTGGTCGGGAAGGGTAGAGATAACGTCCTTGTACGCTGATGCTTTCCATAGGATTCTCGGCTCTGTTACAGCGTGTGTCAGGTCATCGGATAATTGTACCTCGCAGATTTCTCCGTCTCCTACCTGCGCCCATTCGTGACAAAATACAAGGTGAGGGTTTCCTGATTTATCTACGTAAAACGTTCCGTCGAGACATTCCCAATCGGAAGGAGTTTGCGGATTTTCGGATATAGGCTTGAATTCTCCGTCGGGGATGTCGCAGGAAAGAATGTGTGTTCCTCGGCATCTGTCATCCGACTTGAAGGTCGCAAACATATAAAACTTGTTTTTGTAAACGTGCACCTCGGGAGCCCAGAACTGATATTTACCCCAGAAGCTTTCGTTTTCTGCAAAAACAGTATTTCCCTTAACCCAATTTTCAAGGTCATGGCTTATGTATACGTCTATTCCGTTCTGCCTGCCGTGAAAAAGGTTTCCCTCGGGGAGTCCAACTCTTGAGCCGTACATATAGTAGGTGTTATTATGTGTGAGAATGAATGGGTCTCTTATGTTGATTTCATTGATTTTCATTTGTTCTTTTTGTAATACTGATAGTAGAAGCAACGGAGCATACCGTTGTACATTTTTCTTACGTTGTCTGCCTTTCTGCCGAAATGCTTTTCAAAATATTCACTTGAGGTGAATACGTAATATCTTTGAAGCCCTGCTTTTTCAAAGGCTTTTCCCATTTTTCGATATAAAGCCTCCGCCTCCTGAACGTCGAGAAGCCTCTCGCCATATGGCGGATTGCAAACGACGGTTGCACGCTCACCGACCTCAAGTTCGGCAACGTCCCTTTCAAAGAAGGTTATATATTCCTCAACACCTGCGTTTTTAGCGTTTTCACGGGCTATTTTTATCATTTCAGCCGATATATCACTTGCCCATATCCTCACAGGCTCGGGACGTATTGATTCCCTTGCCTCCTCGCGCGCCTTACTCCATATGTCACGCGGAAGAAATCCAAAGCACTCGCTTGCAAATCCGCGGTTGATACCAGGTGCTATTCCCTTGAGGTAGAGTGCCGCTTCAATTGCAATCGTACCCGAGCCGCACATAGGGTCGTAAAAAAGCGTGTCACGGAACGGACGTGCTATCTGAACGAGTGCGGATGCAAGAGTTTCACGCATCGGTGCCTCACCCGTTGCCGAGCGGTAGCCTCTTTTGTAAAGACTTTCACCGCTTGTGTTTATCATTAATGCAACGGTGTCGTTGAGAATGAAAAACTCAATCGGAATTTTATTCTCGGTTTCCGACAGTCTGTCGGTCTTATACGCCTTGAAGAGTCTGTCAACTATTGCCTTTTTGATGATACGCTGACAGTCGGTAACGCTGAAAAGCTTTGACCTTATCGAGTGTCCCGTAACGGGAAAGGAATCGTTTTGGGAGATATATTTTTCCCATTCAATTCCCTTAGTGCTCTCAAAAAGCTCGTCAAAGGTGGTTGCGTTAAATTCAGATACGATGATATAAAGCTTTTCGGCACAGCGGAAGCCTACGTTACAACGGGCAACCGCATTCTCGTCACCCTCAAAGTAGACCCGTCCGTCAATCGTGCCAAGCCTCTTGTAGCCCAGTCTGTCAACCGTCTCACCGACGAATTTTTCAAGACCGAACATACACGTTGCGGCATATTTATAATTTGCCATTATTTACGCTCGTAGGTGGTGTAATGGAACTCAATGCCGTTTTCCTCAAGCGTTTCGGATACGTCAACGGCATTCCATTCACTGTCCTTTATTTCAGGGAAGAAGCGGTCAGCGTCAAAGCTCTTGTGAATATGAGTGATGTAAAGACGGTCACAGTAGGGCATAAGCGTTGCGTAAACCATAGCGCCTCCGATAACGAAGGCATCCTCAATGCTGTTGGCATTAACGTATTCAAAAAGCTCGTCAACGCTGTGTACCACAACCGCGCCCTCAATTTCAATATCCTTTTCGTAAAGTACGATGTTGGTGCGGTTCTTGAGCGGTGCGGACTTCGGAAGGGAAATAAGGGTATTGTAGCCCATTATAACCGTCTTACCGATGGTGACCTCCTTAAAATGCTTAAGGTCTGCGGAAAGGTGGCAGAGAAGGTCTCCGTTCTTTCCGATGCCGTTTTTTTCATCTATTGCAACAATAAGATTCATTTTTATCTCCTTATTCAGCGACCTCTATTCTGTCGGTGAATTCATTGAATTTATATCCCTCAAGGGTAAAGCTGTTTTCGTCAAATTTGTAGAAATCGTCGATTGACTTGTCCAAAGTGAATTTCGGGGCGTCGAACTGCTCACGCTCGATAAGTCGCTCGATAATTGGAATGTGACGCTCGTAAATGTGTGCGTCGGCAATAACGTGAACGAATTCACCGACCTCAAGTCCTGCAACCTGCGCGAGCATATGAACGAGCACCGAGTACTGAACCACGTTCCAGTTGTTTGCCGCAAGCATATCCTGACTTCTCTGGTTGAGAATTGCCGAAAGCTTGCCGTTTGCCACGTTGAAGGTCATACTGTACGCGCAAGGATAAAGGTGCATCTCGGAAAGGTCCTGATGGTTGTAAATGTTGGTGATTATTCGACGGCTGTTAGGGTTGTTCTTAAGGTCGAAGATTACTCTGTCAACCTGGTCAAACTCACCCTCGCGGTACTTGTGCTTGATACCGAGCTGATATCCGTAAGCCTTTCCGATAGAGCCCGTCTCGTCAGCCCACTTGTCCCAGATGTGTGCGTCAAGGTCGTTTATGTTGTTTGACTTCTTCTGCCATATCCACAAAAGCTCTCTTACCGCCGTCTTTATCGCAGTACGGCGAAGTGTCATTATGGGAAATTCCTTTGAAAGATCGTATCGGTTTACGATAGCAAAGCACTTTTTAGTGTATGCGGGAGTGCCGTCTTCCCAACGGGGTCTGACCTCAAACTCCTTGTCCCATACGCCGTTCTCGAGTATGTTTTTACAGTTTTCCACGAAAATTCTGTCAGCAAGACTCATTTTAATGCCCTCCGATACAAATTATTACTAATTATTATAACACTAATTACCCGAGCGGTCAATTACCTAATTGCGTAAAGGTGCAAATTTTTGTACAATTGTCAATGATGGGTGACACTTTAATAAAATAAAAAAAGCGTAACTCTTGTCAAGGTGGAACTGCATCGCAGTCTTACCTTGACAAAGCACCAAATGATATAATGGATTTGAGCGTTAAGCATATCTGTGCTTA